>DASUMY010000174.1:0-29208 GCA_036277435.1 Sulfuricurvum sp. | reverse complement strand
CATGACGTCGATACTTTTGTTCGACGAGTCTTCATTAATCGCACTCACATTATGAATCAGATCTTCTCGGGAGACAACCGTCCCTTGTTTTCGTATCATGTGCGCCAAAATGCCATACTCCGCATTGGTCAAATCCAAAGGACGGTTTTTATAATGAATCTGCATCGCCTGTTCATTGAGTTTGAAATCACTCTCGGTCTGTGCCGCAAGTGCCGTAGCGGCATCATAGCGCCGTAATACCGAATGGATACGCGCTTCCAGTTCTCTAGGATCATACGGTTTTGGCAGATAATCATCTGCCCCGAGTTCCAGTGCATTAATCTTATCCGTCACATCTGACCGGGCAGAGGAAATGATAATGGGAATATTTTGGCGCTCACGTATTGCGGCACATACTTCCAAGCCATCCATCCCCGGCAACGTCAGATCCAAAATCACGGCATCAAATTTTTCCAATTTCAGGATACTGAGCGCCTTAAACGGATCATCTTCCGTAATTACCTTGAAACCACACTGTTCTAAAAATTCCGTCAGTATCTCGGCAAGCTCGAGATCATCTTCAATCATCAATAGTTTATTCATGCCACTATTGTAACCAAGGGATGATTAACGAATGCTAACTGACCCACAACGTCAAATGGTACGCCACAAAAGCAAGCGAATACGCAACGATCGTCGTAAAGAGAAACAGATAGCCGAAATATTTAATCCCGCCCGCTTCGCGAGTAAACACAACCGATGCCGCCAAACACGGCAAATACGTCATAATCACCACAATAAACGCCACCGCAGAGGCAAACGGGATATGGGAATGGATCGCGTTAATCAACGAATTATCCGCTTCGGTCGCATCCCCTCCAAGGGAGTACAATACCCCCATCGTCGAAACGACGACCTCTTTGGCCGCAAGACCCGTTTGGAGTGCCACCGCCATTTTCCAGTCAAAGCCCAGAGGGGTGAAGAGCGGTTCAATCGCATGTCCGATTTGACCTAAAAAGCTCTGTTCCAGCTGTGCTTCGGCAAGACGGTTTTGAAGCACCGTTTTTTCCTTTTGAGACACAGCGGTTTCTATTTTTGCATCATACGCAGCGGTCAAATCATGATTTTTAGGATACGTACTCAAAAACCATACCAGCAATGACGCGGCGGCAATAAAGGTCCCCGCTTTTTTCAAATACATCATTGTTTTCGTTTGAACGGTGTGCCAAATCAGCTTGAATGAGGGAAGTCGATATTTCGGCATTTCCATAACAAACGGCTCATCGGCCCCTTTGAACGCCGTCATTTTCAGTATTTTAGCGGCAACCAAACCGATCATCACCCCCAGAATATAAATCCCGAATAACACATTTCCCGCCATATCGGGTCCAAAAAAAGCTCCGGTGAAAAGAACATACACCGGCAGCCGCGCACCGCAGCTCATAAATCCGATCACAAACAACGTCAGCAAACGGTCGCGGTCATTTTTCAGAATACGGGCCGACATGTACGCCGGAATCGAACATCCGAATCCGCTGACCAGAGGGATAAACGATTGGCCGTGCAACCCGAATTTATGAAAAAACCCGTCGAGCAAAAACGCCACACGCGACATATATCCCGTCGATTCAAGCAGTGCAATCCCGACAAACAAGATAACGATGTTGGGGACAAACAAAATGACCGCCCCCACCCCTGCAATCACACCATCTACCACCAGGGATCGAACCTCATCATTCGTAATCGTTGCACCCACCGTTTGCCCCAACCAGGCGAAAAATCCATCAATCCAATCCATCGGGATGGAACCGATCTCAAACGTCAGCTGAAACAATCCCCACATGAAAAAGAGGAAAATCGGAATTCCTAACAAAGGGTGTATCAAAACACTGTCAATCTTTTCGGTCAGTGTTTTCTTCTCAACCGCCACGGTTTTCGTTTTCACCGTTTCGGCGATAATACCGCGATTAAAAGCACGGTATTCCTCGGCAAAGGCCTCTTTCATATCGTCCGTATCATGATGGAGCAATACGTGGCGATCCGCCTCAATCAACATCGGCTGAAGCTCCGTCCAAATCGGATTATCATGGAGCACCCGATAGGTTTTTTTCTCTTTTTGGAGCAAATTGATCGCAATATTGCGATTCGTAATCGTCGCACGGAACCGGTGGCGGTTAAGATAGTCTGTAATAAGCGTGATCTCTTCCTCTACCGCTTCGCTGAAAACGAGCTTTTGCTCTTGCATCGGGGCATTAAAAACTTCGATAACGGATTCAATCAATGTTTCCAGACCCGATTTTGCTACGGCAGACACGCGGATACACGGTATCCCTAAAAGCTGTGAGAGGTACCCGGCATTGATCTCGATCCCTTCTTTATCGGCTTCATCGCTCATATTGAGCGCAATCACCATTTTTTTGCTCATACTCATCAGTTCGGCAGTAAGTTGAAGGTTTTTTTCCATATTGGTTGAATCAAGGACATTAATAACGACGTCATACGCTTCGTTGCACAGATAATCGTGCGTCACACGCTCTTCGATGGAATAGTCGGTAAACGCATAGGTCCCCGGCAAATCGATAATCCGAAAATCATACCCGTCCATCTCAAACGAGACTTCTGTTTTCTCCACGGTCACACCGGTAAAATTTCCGACATGAAGCCGTGCACCGGAAATCGAATTGATCAGCATACTTTTACCGACGTTGGGTTGTCCGACCAGCGCTATCGTTATTTGTTTAGCGGACATTGCATACCTCGATCAATGCTGCTTCTTCTTTACGAAGCGCGATATTCAGATTCCCCACTTTAATCTCAAAGGTGCTTTTAGCCGGGGAGCATTCGAGCATGACAACATCCACCCCTTTCATCAATCCAAAAGAGATAAGACGGTGTTTAAGAGGACCGGTTGCATTGATTTTGCACACCGTAGCCACACCGCCCTTGGTGCATGCACTTAACAGAGTCATGGTAGTGTTGTTCATTCTCAAGACCTTTAAAATGTATCGTTTAGTCGTGCGAGAAAACCGCTATACCCGCATCTTTTCTGCCATAAAAAGTATTATTTCAAGATTGTATTTTAGCATAACTCGTATCGGTACACATTCTATCACTAAGCTGATCTTTGTTTAGAGATAATAATATTTATCAACTTAGACAATACTTAATATTGATAATAGATTTCAATTAGATTAGATACCTCTCAAGATTTTCTCATCCAGATCCCCTATAATGGTCTTTACTATTTTAAAAAAGGGATGTTATGAAATCGTTTTCCATATTACTGGTTCCCCTCTTTTCGTTCGCGATGAGTTTTAACGAACTTTGTGATCATGCCTATAAAGCTTCGGGTGAGCTCATTGAGACCAATGGCCGTATCGTCTCTAATACTCACCATAAAGCTTCCGCCCTCGCAAGTGATCCGCTATCACTTGAAGGGGATGCAAGCGGGGTCAGAGGAAAAGATTCTAAAGACAGCGGAATCCGTTATGGTGCTATGCTGAATTTTCAACTCAAAAAGCCTGCCTTTGCGGATGCAGAATCACAGCAATATAACCAAAACTTCAAAACCCTGCATCAAGAAATTCAATTACAGCAAGGGCTGATTCAAGTAGCCCTCAAGCATGATTGGCTGATTGCCATGATCGAGCAAGAACGGATTGGGATTTTAAATGAAAAAGTAGCTTCCGCCAAAGAGGGATATGCGATAGGGCAAAAAAAAGTGAATGCCGGTCGAATGTCGCAAATGGAACTTTCCCGATTGATGGGTGAATTATACAGTGCTACTTCAGAACTTGCGATGGGAGAAATGGAGCTGGAGCATGCGCACCACAGACTTCAAGAAGCTACGATGTTGAACGAAGAGATTGTCGTCGATGATTTGCCTTTTGCATTTATTTCAAAGGACAATAGCACTGATGATCGGATCAACAATGCCAGCATACTTCAAGCCCTGAGTTCTCAAATCGCTTCCCTGGATGCTCAAATGAAAAGCGCACACTATGCAGGGAGCGAATCTATATCCATGGGAGCAGGTGCAACGCACGAGCCAAGCCAAAACAGCATCGATTTTCGCATCACGATCCCTCTGGCTTGGAGCGAAAAAAACAATCAAAAAATCGCTGCATTGATGAGTGAAAAAAGTGCGCTGCTCCATCGTCGAGAAATAACTGCTCAAAAACTACGGATGAATATTCACACCCTATTGGAACATTTAGAAACCAGAGAGAAACGGTTTAATGAAGCACTCATAGCACAAAAGCACCAAAAAACGCTTCTGGACATGGCACAAAAGGGATATACGGGTGGCGTTGTCAACCAGTTTGAATATTTGGCAACCAAAAATAGCTTTTATGACGCGAGATTGCGTACGGTGGAACTCAAGCGAGAATACATCCAAGAGATGAGTGCAATGGAAGAAAAACTAGGGAGAATTTGGTAATGAAATCACTATTTATAGTATTGGCAATCACAACAGTGGCGATGGCCCAAATCACGATAAGTGAAGCGCAAATGAAAAAGTTGGGGATTAACACCGGTAAAGTAAGTGTGACTAGTAGCGCGATCATTGGTCCTGTGATCGCCAAAATTGATTACGATGAAGATAAATCCAAAAGCTACTTTTTAGATCAAGAGGCTTCCGTAATTTCTCTCAATGTCCGGCAGGGTGACCGTGTCCAAAAAGGGGAGACGTTGTGCAGTATCGCGTCACCTGCGCTAATGGCCAATAGTTTTGAACTCAAAGAACTGAATCATCGCTACAGCACCGTCCAAAATAATGCTAAAAAAGATGAAATGCTTTACAAAGACGGGGTGATTTCGTATCGAGATTATCAAGCAAGCGCACTCGAAGCAAGTGCTTTGCGTTCTCGAATCGCTGTACTTAAAAGTCAATTTGCCATCGCAGGAGTTCGCGCCAATACGAACGGCACCATGAGCGTGATTGCTCAAAAAAGCGGCATCGTCACCGATGCGCCACTGGCAGTTGCGGAAAAAATCACCCCGTATCAACCCTATTTTCGGATTTCAGATCCGGATGCGATGGTAGCGATGATTAATATTTCCCCTAATCTTATTTCTTCGATTTCCAAAGGAGATAAGGTTCTCTCTAAGGATACCCGTCCTATTGGTACAATACTCTCCGTCTCTCCCTCTATCCGCGGTTTGACGAACTCCGCCATCGCCATCGCCCGTGTTCGTGATCCGCAGTTACGCGCAGGAACCACGGTCGGAGTACTAGTATCTGCTTCCAAACCTATCACTTCCGTCTTGATCCCGTCTCATGCTCTTGTTCAGTTTGGCGGCAAAACCATCTGTTTTATCAAAAACAGTACAGGATTCCGAGCCCAAGAACTTCTAATTTCAGCGACGACCAAAGAGGGGGTTTTGGTACGCCAAAAAGGGATTGATGCGAACACAAAAGTTGCCATCAGCGGTCTCGTCATCCTCAAAGGCTCGATGAGCGGATTGGGATTTGAATAATGTTGAGTTCCATCATCGAGTTTTCACTCAAACAACGGATTGTTATTCTACTCATGGCATTCGCAATCCTTATCGCAGGGGTCTATTCGTTTCTTAAGATCCCCATCGATGCATTCCCCGATATCTCTTCGACGCAGGTAAAAATCATCCTCAAGGCTCCCGGCATGACTCCTGAGGAGGTAGAATCACGAGTTGTCCGTCCACTCGAAGCAGAGCTTATGGGGCTAGAAAACCAAATCATGCTCAAAAGCACCTCCAAATACGCCATTGCCGACATCACCATTGATTTCAAAGACGGAACCGATGTCTACCGTGCCCGTGCACAAGTTTCCGAAAAACTCTCTTCCGCTATGGAATCACTTCCAACAGGGGTCAATGGCGGCATGGCACCCATCACGACTCCGCTGGGTGAAATATTCATGTTCACCATCGAGGGAAATATCTCTCAGCAAGCCAAACGCGAATTACTTGATTTCACTATCCGCCCTGCCTTGCGAGGAGCAAAGGGGGTTGCCGATATCAATGCTCTAGGCGGAGAAGTACGCACGATCACCCTCGTTCCCGATGTCAACGCCATGGGACGGTTGGGAATCACCATTTCTACACTCGAACAAGCCCTTGCCGAAAATCTTAAAAATGACGGTGCGGGGAGGCTTGATCGGGGTGATGAGGGGTATCTCGTCAAGGTGCAAAGCGGTGTCCAGAGCAAAGAAGAGATCGGTAACATCACGATCCACTCCCATAACGGTCCTATACGGATCAGCGATTTTTGCGCACTTACCGAAGAGTCCCGCACCCGATTGGGTTTTGTCACTAAAGACGGAGAAGGTGAAGCAACCGAGGGGCTTGTCATGGCGTTGCGCGGAGCGAATGCCAAAGAGAGTATTATTGAGATCAAAGAGCGCCTGGCACTCCTTGCACCGACACTTCCAAATGGGGTCACCATTGTCCCTTTTTACGATCGCAGCGAACTCACCCAAAAAGCGGTCGATACTGTTTCTGAAGCCCTCACTGAAGCTGTCATACTGGTCGTCATCCTCTTGCTCCTCTTTTTAGGAGATGTGCGTGCGGCCATCAGTGTGGCGGTGATACTTCCGTTGGCTCTTTCCATCGCCTTTATCCTCATGCGCTATTTTGGGATAACCGCCAATCTCATGAGTTTGGGCGGTTTGGCCATTGCCGTGGGGATACTGGTAGATTCGGCGGTCGTGGTTGTCGAAAATACCTTTGCGTCATTGGGTGAAAAAGATCAAAAACTCCCCAAACTCCACCTCGTCTATCGCGCTACCAAAGAGGTCAGTGTTTCAGTGTTTAGCGGACTGCTTATTATCTCTGTTGTCTTTTTACCGCTTCTTTCACTCGAAGGTCTGGAGGGGAAACTGTTCGCTCCGGTTGCCATGACCATCGTCTTTGCGCTGATGGGTTCACTTTTCCTCTCGCTGACCGTAATCCCCGTCGTTGCATCGCTGTTGCTCAAATCGACTCCCCATCATGAGACGCGGATCGATCTGTTTTTTGCCCGTCTTTACAAACCGTTGCTCTCCTTTGCCCTTAATCGAACCAAAACGCTCTTTATCGGGGCGATTATTTTTCTACTCCTCAGCTTTTCCCTCTTTACGCTGGTCGGTAAAACCTTTATGCCGACACTGGATGAGGGGGACTTGATTTTGATTGTAGAACCGATGCCTTCCATTTCACTGGAAGCTTCTAGAGAGCTTAATCTCGTTATTCAAAAAGAGCTGCTCAAAAATATTCCGGAAATCAAAACTATCGTCGCCCGTACAGGGACGGATGAATTAGGATTAGATCCCATGACCCTCAACCAAACCGATACGTTTTTGATCCTCAAACCCAAAGAGCAGTGGAAGGCACAGAGCAAAGAGGAGATCATGAAAAACATCATGATAACGTTAAAGCCTTTTATGGGGGTCAGTTTTAGCTTTACACAACCCATTGATATGCGTATCTCTGAGATGCTCACCGGTTCGCGAGGAGATTTGGCCATCAAAATTTTCGGCCCCGATATCAATACACTAAATGCGCTCAGTTCGCAAGTGGGAAGCATCCTGGAAAAGATTCAAGGCTCCAGTGAAGTGATCGTCACCCTCAACGAAGGGATCAATTACCTCACCGTGACCCCCGATCGCTTTGCCACCGCTAATACAGGGGTGAGCAGCGGTGAGCTGCAACAATTTCTCAAAGCTTCGTTGGAGGGTATTATCGTCGATACTTTAGCGGAAGGGAATATCCGTACCCCCGTCATGATCCGGCTTGAGAGTGATATCGCTAAAGATTATGATAAATTCAGTGCACTCGAGATTCCTCTCATGGAGGGGGGAAGCGTCCCCCTCGCCAGTGTTGCGAATATTACCCAAACCGAAGGGCCCGTACAGGTCATTCGTGAAAACAACGAACGGCTCAGTGTGGTACGTTCCAACGTTGAGAACCGGGACTTGGTCGGATTTGTCGAAGAGGCAAAACAAAAAATTAACACGACGATTAAACTGCCCGATGGGTATCACATCACGTACGGTGGAGAGTTTGAAAATCAGCAGCGCTCGCAGGCCAGGTTGATGGCCGTGGTTCCCGTGAGCATCGTGGTAATTTTCTTCATCCTCTTTTTTACGTTCCGCTCCGTGAGCAATACCCTGCTCATCTTGCTCAATATCCCTTTTGCGATTACAGGGGGAATCATCTCCTTGTTTATCAGCGGAGAATATCTCTCTGTCCCGGCATCGGTCGGTTTTATCGCCCTCTTTGGGATTGCCGTACTCAATGGTGTCGTCATGGTGAGCTATTTTAACACCCTGCTCGCTAATGGCTACACCATCGATGAAGCGGTGGGCGAGGGGGCACGCAGACGGCTTCGTCCCGTATTGATGACAGCCTTTATCGCCGCACTCGGCTTGCTTCCGTTGTTATTTGCTACCGGGGTCGGAAGCGAGATCCAAAAACCGCTCGCCATCGTAGTACTGGGGGGATTGGTCACATCCACGATTCTTACCCTCCTGATTTTGCCGCCTGCCTTTAAAATGATCTATAATCGAGGACAAAAATGAACGTGAACGGAATGGATATTTACTTTGAAATCGCCAATAAAGACATATTGGTTGATTTATTGCTGGAAGAGGGATATGATGATTTTTATTTTTTCCCTTGTAAACGGTACGGTGCGGGAGCCTTTTTGGTAAGCACTGAAGAACAGGTGAGCGCCAGACGGGATTTTGGATTGTTTCGCCTTTTTTTGCAACAATCGGAAGCGATTGCTCTGGCGTCCGCGATCAAAGA
Source organism: Sulfuricurvum sp. (assembly GCA_036277435.1). Lineage (GTDB taxonomy): Bacteria > Campylobacterota > Campylobacteria > Campylobacterales > Sulfurimonadaceae > Sulfuricurvum. The sequence goes on along the minus strand of DASUMY010000174.1, from coordinate 20,460 downwards.
AGAGTTAAAAGACAAAACGATTAAGATATTCATAAATGAGGTAAAAGAGCTGTAAATGCGTATCTTGATTGTTGATGATGAAATAGAACTTTTGGAACTGTTACGGCTCTCATTGGAAGGAAATGGGTGGTTTATCGACACGGCTTCCGATGTGTCTGAGGCAAAAAGCTATCTGGACGCATTTCATTACCAAGCAATCATCTTAGACCGCACGTTTCACGGGGTCGATCAATCGCTCTACCTTATAACCTACGCAAAACAAAAAAATCCGCAGCAGCCTATTTTACTTCTCAGCGCACTCTCAAGTGTGGATGATAAAGTAGAAGGGTTTGAAATGGGTGCTGATGATTACCTCGAAAAGCCTTTTGACATTAAAGAGCTCCGGGCCCGTATAACATCACTTGGTCGTCGATTTTCCCCCAATGCTCTGACAATAGAGGCTTTTGAAATCGATACCTCTAGCCAAAACATTCGTAAAGAGGGTACACTGATTTCGCTCTCTAAAAACGAACATTCCCTCTTCTTTTATCTTTTATCTCGCAGTACTGTCGCATCCCGCGATGAGATCATGGACGCACTCTATGACAATCCACAGAACATCACTCCGAATGCCATCGATGAGCTTGTAGCACGACTGCGTAAAAAACTCTCTCCCACTGTCATAAAAACAATCAAAACCCGAGGATATGTTATTGAATCTTAATACCAATCTATCGTTAAAAGTTAAAATTGCGTCCCTCTTTTCTCTTTTGATTGCTATCGCATTTAGTCTTAACTGGATGGTGGCCATCCAAACCATACGGGGAGAAAAAATTGACGATTTAGAAAAAACGTTGCAGCATATTCTCTATGAGAGACGTGACGAATACATCGTTTTGCCCCTAAGCTTGCAAAGTGATTTGACGTTTTTATATTCTATCCGCCACAATCAAATGATCCTTGATAATTCCGAAGCAAGCCATTTACGTTTTTTGATTGCCCGCACACCCTATCATGGAGAAAAAAATGAGATAAGCTCCTATGTAAAACTTTCAGATACTCTTTATCTCAACGCAATTAGTGACGATGCAAAACTTCAACTCTCTGTGAACAAATATTCTCAAAAACTCCTCATACGGTATCTTTTTTCACTGTTGGCGGTCCTCATTATCAGCCTTTTTTTACTCGAATACTATATGAAACCGCTAGGAGTACTCGCACAAAAAACACGGGATTGGAAAAGTGGTGATCAATTTATACTGGACAACTCAGGTCGTGAAATCCAAGAGGTTGCAGCGGCATTCAATACCCTCCTTTACCGACTAGAAGGATTTCATACCAAAGAAGCCCAACTCTTCAAAGAAGCAGCCCATGAACTCAAAACACCTCTCGCCCTGATGCGCTCGCGCCTGGATGTCTATGATAATTCTCAAAACTATGACAAAACAAAATTTGTCATCGATTTGGGACATGATATCCAACGGCTCACGGATGAGCTTAAAAATGTCCTCTTTTTAGAAAGTTCCGATTTTGAAGACCCTGTATCGATAAATATGAATACAGCACTAAAAAATATTCTTCATAAAGTGGAGATTCTTGCGCAACGAAAAAAACTGACACTTCACCTTTCTAGCAAGAATTTTACCGCTATGATCCCTGAAAAATTACTCCATAAAGTACTCATTGCTTTGATTGAAAACGCAATGACCTATGCACCGGAGGGGAGCCAAATCGACATAGAAATCGATAACCTCAAACGTACGATTATGATTGTCAATGATATCGGAGAAGAAAAATATCTTTTTAGCTCCAAAATAGGGCATAAGATACTTTTGAGACTCAGTGAAGAGCTGAAATTTACGTATAAAATAACCGAAGACGCGTCGCGATACGCCATCACTCTTATATTTTCGTAAGCACTTGTTATAATAACGATATTAATCTCGTTTTAAATAGGAATAAAATGGACTTTTTATGGCGTTCAAACAGTCACTTTAATCTCGCAAACCTGTTCACAATGGTCAATATTACGTGCGGATTGCTTGCTACTTATTTTATCACACAAAACCAATTTATACTCGCCATTATACTCGCATGGATCGGCGGTGCATTTGACATTTTTGACGGTAAAATAGCTCGAAAATACGGTCTATCCAATGAATTTGGAATCCAGCTCGATTCCTTTGCCGACTTTCTTTCATTTGTTCTGGTACCGACATTTTTAATATTTCAGGCGATTTTTTCTACCTTGGAAGGGCTGCCATTAGTCGCTGTAGCGATTGGCTCGGTTTATTACGTTATCAGCGGTCTTCGCCGACTCATACAGTTTAACATTAATGCAGACGCAGGGGAAGTCACTAAATATTTCACCGGTGTGCCTACTCCGCTGGGAGCGATTTTGCTGTGGCTGGCCTATCTGGCGGCACCGTGGATTACCTGGATGGGAGTATTGGTTTTAATGATCTTCATCGGGAATCTGCTCAACTCCCGTGTCAAAATCCCTCATCCCTAATGCATTATCAATCAGCGCTTCGCTCAACGCTTTTTTAGGCTTCAGCCCAAGCTTTCGCATTCCCTCAGCCCGTCGAATCAAGTTTCCGCGCCCGGTGGAAAGTTTATTCATCGCCCCTTCATAGCTCTTTTGCGTTTTCCCGATCTGATCGCCGATTTTTTCCATATCCTCGACAAACGCGACGAGCTTCTCATACAGCGCTTCCGCCGATGATGCAATCTCTTTGGCATTACGCTCTTGATATTCGCTTCTCCAGATATGTTCAATCGTCCGTAGCGTGACTAAAAGTGTTGAGGGGGAAACGACCACGATATTTTGTTCATACGCCGTTTTGAAAAAGGTATTGTCTTGCTCCAATGCCAGCAAAAAAGCCCCCTCTATGGGCATAAACAGCAGGACAAAATCGAGCGTTTTTACCCCGTTTAGCTGCTCATACCGTTTGCCGCTAAGCCCTTTGATGTGGCTGTGGATCGAAAGCAGATGCTGTTTGAGCGCATGCTCCCTGGCTTGTTCATCTTCGGCACGGATAAAGGCATCATACGCAACCAAAGAGACTTTGGAATCAATGATGATATCTTTGTTCTGCGGCAAATGGACAATGACATCGGGGCGAAATTTTTTCCCCTCTCCATCGCTGAGGGTACTTTGTATCTCATACTCGTGCCCCTCTCGCAAACCTGATTCTTCCAATATACGTTCAAGAACGATCTCTCCCCAATTCCCTTGGGTTTTATTCTCCCCCTTGAGGGCATTGGTCAGATTGATGGCATCTTCACTAAGACGTTCATTCAGCGATTTGAGACGAATGATTTCATCTTTGATGCTCTGGCGCTCTTTTGCATCGTGCAAAAAACGGTCTTCGCTTTGTTTGGCGAAATTGGTTATCTGCTCGCGAAACGGCTTTAACAATAGGTCAAGCCCTTTGGTATGCGCTTCATCGAACGTTTTGGCTTTTTGCTCAAAAATCTGCGTCGCCAAATGTTCAAACTGCGCTTTCATCTGAGCTTTTGCTTCATCCAGCAGACGAATTTTTTCTTCAAACCCTCGGGCCGATTCTTCGTGACGCGTATGCAGCACCGCATAATCACGCTCCAGTTCATTGCACTCCTGCCGTTTATGTTCGTATTTAGCGTCACTTTCAATACGTAACGCATGCTCCTGATTCAACAGTTCTTGAATCTGAATCGCTTTGGATTGCAGCAATGCAAAATCCTGACGCGACTGATTCCACAGCCATCCTAATGTTCCGGCGGCAACAATGCCAATAAGAGACGTTATTTCATATATCATTCAATGATTATAACCAATCAAGCCTAAGAGGCAAAAAAGATGGCATTTTGTACAATGTCCGGATGAAAATATCCGCCAACACCCCCTGCCCCTGTCACAGCGGCGAAAAATACAAAAAATGCTGTCACCCTTACCATCAAGGAATTCTCCCGTCCAATGCGCTCAAACTGATGCGCTCACGCTATTGTGCCTATGCGCTGGGATTGTCGGATTATATTATCCAAACCACCCACTGCAACCATCCCGATTTTACCGATGACCTTGTTTCGTGGCGCGCAAGCATTGATGCCTTCAGCCAAACTACCGATTTTACAGAGTTGAAAATCATGGAATTTATAGACGGCGACGATGTCGCCTATGTGACGTTCAAAGCGGTGTTAAACGGCCACCCTTTTGAAGAAAAAAGCCGTTTTTTCAAAGTGGGGGAGAAATGGCTGTATGAGAGCGGGGAATTTCACTAGCCATGGATTCTCATCGTCTTTCAGATACAATCCTCGTATGAAACACCTCTATATGATCCTTCTGTGTATGTTGTCCCTCAACGCCGCAGAGATTGACGGTTACGCAACAGTGGGAATCGTATCGCACCATTTCGGTACCAATGAGGGGGAATCGTATAACGAAAACCACAAAGCCTATGGTGCCGAACTCGTTTTCGATCAACGCTATACGCTGGCCTATTTACATATGATCAATTCTCGCGGAAAAGAAACCGATATCGGCGCCGTCGGCTACCGTTATGATCTCTACGGTCCTTTTGGGATATACGGGGTAGTCGGATACCAAAGAGGATATTGCTTTGATGGACTACAATCGGTGGAGTGCACCGAGGGAAAAGACAATACAGGGATTGCCTTCATGCCGATGCTCTATTATCGGCATGACTATTTTACCCTCGATCTGATCACTCAAGGAACCATGGTAGCCCTCAAGCTCAATATCAAACTTTTTTAACACCCCACTATTTCGATACAGTCTTCCCCTTTTGGGATCAGACACAAAAAGACATACGGTTCATCCCCGATTGTCTCATAGCTGTGCGCTTCTGTGGCAGGAATATATAAAATATCTCCCGCTTCCGCTTCAAAAGTTTTTTCTCCGGACGTAACGCGAGCCCGTCCCGAAATTACGTATTGCTCATGTTCCACCGTGTTTGTATGATGGGGCATATGCCCGCCCGCTTCTATCGTGAAACAGCGCATCGCAAAATTAGGCACTTCTTGCAACGAAAGAAGCATCTTCATGCTCACCCCTTTGCCTGCTTTTTGCGGCATTGATTCAATGGTGTCTAATCTTTTGTAAATCATCGTCAACCTTTTTTGCCTGCATTATCCCATATTTTCCCCTTGCTTGACAACCTCGTACAGGATAGCCTATAATGCTGTTACATATTTACGACAGTATCACTGCATATCTCACACCTAAAATCTACACACCTTAAGGCATTCAGCACGATGAGCGAAACCTCAAAAACTCCCCGCAATAACTCTAAAAACCGTACCCACACCCCAGTAGAAGGGTTCACGATTGAAGCGCTTCGAACGAAAAAACTCGAAGATTTGCTTGAGATAGCTATCTCGCTGAACATTGAAGACCCCAACGAACTTAAACGTCAGGATTTGATCTTCGAAATTCTCAAAACACAGGTACAACAGGGGGGATTCATCCTCTTTACCGGGATTTTGGAAATCATGCAGGACGGTTACGGTTTTCTACGGGCTGTGGACCAAAGCTTTAGTGATTCACTACACGATGCCTATGTATCGAGTACCCAAATCCGCCGTTTTGCTCTGCGTAACGGAGATATTGTTACGGGTCAGGTTCGCGCGCCCAAAGATCAGGAACGCTACTATGCCCTGCTCAAAGTTGAAGCAATCAACTATTTGCCTCCCGAAGAGAGTAAAAAACGTCCTCTGTTCGAAAACCTCACTCCGCTGTATGCCCTTGAACAGATCAAACTGGAATATCAGCCAACAAAACTGACGGGCCGAATGATGGATCTGTTCTCTCCGATCGGTAAAGGGCAGCGCGGACTTATCGTCGCACCACCCCGTTCCGGTAAAACCGAGCTGATGAAAGAGATTGCCCACGGAGTCACGAACAATCACCCGGAAGTTGAACTCATGGTTCTTCTCGTAGATGAGCGTCCGGAAGAGGTTACGGACATGGAGCGCTCCGTCAAAGGAGAAGTGTACAGTTCAACGTTTGACGAACCGGCCAAAAACCACGTCAAAGTTGCCGAGATGGTCATCGAGCGCGCAAAACGGCGTGTTGAGCTCGGTAAAGACGTTGTTATTTTGCTTGACTCCATTACCCGTTTGGCACGTGCGTACAATACGGTAACCCCAAGCAGCGGAAAAGTGCTCTCCGGTGGGGTCGATGCGAATGCCCTTCATAAACCGAAACGCTTTTTCGGTGCGGCGCGTAACATTGAAAATGGCGGCAGTTTGACGATCATCGCCACCGCACTCGTCGACACGGGAAGCCGTATGGACGAAGTTATTTTCGAAGAGTTCAAAGGGACCGGAAATTCTGAGGTTGTCCTCAGCCGTAAAATCTCTGATCGCCGTATTTTCCCTGCGATCGATATTCTCAAATCCGGTACACGTAAAGAAGAGCTTCTCTTGGGGCCGGATGTTTTGCAAAAAGTATTTATTCTTCGTTCTATGCTGCATAAACAAGAAGATGAAGTTGAGGCTCTGCGCTTTCTTTACAGTACCATGATGAAAAGCAAGAGCAACGGCGAATTCCTTGACAGCATGAATGAGTCCAGTAAATAATGCGTGTCGGTGTTTTTGATAGCGGTGTTGGCGGCTTAAGCGTCGTCAAATCCTTATTGGAACACAAACTATTTGAAGAGATCATCTATTTCGGGGATACGGCCCGTGTCCCCTACGGTGTCAAAGATCAAAATACGATTATCCGCTACTCACTCGAAGCCCTCGAATTTTTCAAAAACTTTGAAATTGATTTACTGATTACCGCCTGCAATACCGTCAGTGCGTATGCGTTGAGCGAAATGCGCCTTCACAGCGACTGCGATGTTATCGGTGTGGTCGAACCGGGTGTTTTAGCCCTTAAAAATGCGATCCCGAATACCGACGCCGATATTCTGATCCTGGGAACAAAAGCAACGGTCAAATCACAAGCCTATGAAAAGGCCCTTCGGGAACTGGGCTATCATAACCTCAGCGCGATTGCCACTACGCTGCTTGTTCCGATTGTCGAAGAGGGGCTGTATGAGGGTGACATACTCCAAAGTACGCTTCGCCACTATTTTGCCGATCTTCCCAAAGCCCCTGATGCCGTCATTTTGGGATGCACCCATTTTCCTCTCGTTTCCGATGCCATTAACCGGTATTTTGAGGGGAAAAGCACCCTGATCCACTCCGGGGAAGCGATTGTCGAATATCTGGAAAGCCATTATGACTTCACCAAGCGTTTCGAGCATACCCAATTGAAGTTTTTTGCGTCTGAAAATCCCGAAGGACTGCGAAAAACAGCCCGAGAATGGCTAGGAGAAAACGTATGAGTACCCATCACGAAGTCTTAGCACTTAAATATCGCCCTAAACGTTTTGAAGAACTGATCGGTCAGGAAAGTATCTCCCAAACGCTCTCTTTGGCACTTGATTCCAAACGTCTCTCACACGCCTATCTTTTCTCCGGACTGCGCGGGAGCGGGAAAACCTCTACCGCACGGATTTTTGCCAAATCGCTTATCTGTGAAAACGGTCCCACTTCCGCCCCGTGTGATGTCTGTTCCCACTGTACGATGGCCAACGAAGGGCGCCATATCGATATCATCGAAATGGATGCCGCTTCGAGCCGAAAAATCGACGATATCCGTGATCTGATCGAACATACCAAATACCGTCCGGCAAGCGGCGCTTATAAAATATTTATCATCGATGAAGTGCATATGCTGACCAAAGAGGCCCATAATGCCCTCCTTAAAACCCTCGAAGAACCGCCGGAATACGTCAAATTTATTTTGGCGACGACCGATCCCTTAAAACTTCCTCCGACGATTTTGAGCCGGACGCAGCATTTTCGATTTAAACGGATCAGCCACCCCAACATCGTCCACCATTTGAGCCATATCCTCCATCTCGAAAACATTGAATTCCAAAGCGAAGCTCTCGATATTTTGGCACGAAGCGGCTCGGGAAGCCTCCGAGACACCCTCACTCTTCTCGATCAGGCCATCATCTATTCCAAAGGGTTTGTCGACGTCAAGACCGTCGCCGATATGTTGGGGCTGCTTGACCCTGAATATATCAGTACCCTTTTTGACGCTCTGTTTGCCAAAGACCGAACCGCTTTAACCCAAAAGCTCAAAGAGCTTGAGAGCTATGAATCCGAAATGGTCGTCGATGAGCTGATCGCCTATCTCAAAGAGCGTCTGTATGAGGGAGATCATCGGTTCAGCCCTCTCGTCATCGAACGTTTTTTCCGCATCTTAAGCGATGCTAAAACTCTCTTTGCTATCAATGCCGACGGCGGATTTGTCATCAGCTTGGCACTGTTCAAAATGATCGAGGCCTTAAAAATCAAAGAGATCGATGATATGATCGAATCTCTCGAATCACGTACAGCGCATGTTGCCCCTCCCTCTTCTGAGCAAAGTGCTGAACAACCTGCCCAGCCTGCCGTTCAACTCCAAAGCGCTATTCCGGCCAAATCCTCTTTTGAGCAGTTGTGCGACAAAATCCGTGATCGCGATGCACGACTGTTTCAATGTTTTGATAAAAATGTGGCTTTCGTATCCTATGAAAATGGCGTTTTGACGTGGGAAAGCTGTGCGGAAGGTGACGATAAAGAGCTGCTCAAACACAGCTTCGGCGTCATTCGCCAGTTTGTCCGTGAAGTTTACGGCATCGATACGATCATTAAATCCGAAGCATGTTCAAAACAAAATGAGCCTGCCGCACCAGTGACTGCTCCTGCCCTGACAGAAACAGCTGCACTGCCGCCGATCCCGAACGAACCTGAAGCCGCCTCTATGGTCGAAGAGGCTGAAATCGGTGTCGGAAGCTGTGTCAGTGGGTGTGACGAAACCAGCATCAAAGAGTTTGACGGGTCCGATCTCCTCAAAGAGCCGATGATCGCCAAAGCCGCTGAACTGTTTGAAGCAACGAAAATCACCGTTCAGTCCAAGGTATAGCCTCTCTCCTTCTTTTTCCAAACGGACATTTGCGAAATCGTATGCTGAAATTTGCGCTCCGTCTCGCGGATGACGAACGGGACATCTTCCGTTGCGATAAGCTCAAAATTTTCGTCCAGTATCTCTTTTAACCCCTCTAGCGTTGTGACTTCGTTTCCCTGTTCATCTCTATACCCCCCCAGCCAAAACTGTTTTTGCGTATACTCTTCCCTCCACGTATAGGGCGAGGTGAGTACCAAAATCCCCTCATCATTAATCCGTTCGTGAATGGTCGTTAAAAACAGCTTCGGTTGATACAATCGGTCGATGAGATTGGTTGCCATGACCAGATCATACCCGCAAAAGCGTTCCGCTAAAGCGCACGCATCGCCTTGAAAAAATGCCGCTTTGACGCACGCATCCCGAAAACTGTACATCGTCATATCCACTAGCACGTGATGTTTAAGCTCCCCCTCCCCATTTTGGGCATAGCTTAGACGCCCATTCTTCTGAAGCTCTACTGCTGCATCGATAAACGCCTGAGAGTAGTCAACCCCATCGACATGATCAAAACTTTGTGCCAACTCAAACGACGCACGCCCCGTTGCGCATCCCAAATCCAATGCTCTGCTTTGTTGGGTATTTTTTGAGTATCCGATCGCTTTTTGAGCACATGCTTTGGCAAAATTCATCACCCCGAAATACTCGTCTCCGTATTGAAAATCGCAATATTGAGATACCAATTCATCGGTTTCATAAATGTTTTTTTCTTTCTCCTGCATCCCATTTCCTTTTATCATCCTGCAACCCCTTGTAGCAGCGGAAGTTTATTCAAGAGGTTCTCACAATAGTCCCATTGATCCAATGTTTCTTTCCACTCATTCGGAATGGCATTGACCCCTTTATACGCACCCAGTACCATTCCGATGGCAATGCCGCGTGATGCATTATCTCCTCCCACCATCGCATTGGCCTGAAGCGCTTTTTTCAGCCCCTCTTCATCGGAAGCATATTTTAATATAAAATAGACGGCACCCGGCAACGTCCCCTCCGTAGGGCTGGCTTTTCCTACCTTGATCGGTTCGCTTCGGCCGATATCCCACAGCCGCGCCATGCTGGTCAGCGCCAAATCATCGACAAACGGCTCACGAAAGAGTGCCGAATCAGGATCGGTCGCCTCCTGAAATTTCGCAATGGCCTGAGCCACTTTGGCTTCGATAAACCCGCCCATCTGAACCGCTGCTGTTTCGATCGCATCCTGAGGTGCGGCACCGTTGATCACACGATGGGTAACGCGGGCAAAAAACTCTCCGCCCAACAGTGCTTCGCTGTTTTTATGGGTAAACATCGTTTTACGTGCGACCGCTGCGAGCTCCTCTTCATCTTCATAATAGCCGTGTGCCGCCGCATGCCGGATCGCCATCGCATTGGAAATACCCCCCAGCTGCTCTATGGGCACTCCCCGTTTGACCTGCCCATACGTCTCTTTCGTCATCGTACATATCCATGAACCCCAGCCGTTTTCCAACCGGTTCATCCAATGGGGAATCATCGTTGCCACGCTAAACGCCCTTGGCGGCTGTGATATGGCGGCCAAATGTTCCAGTACCAAAATAGTATAATCGCCGTAATCCGTCGTCCCGCCGGCACGTTTTCCGGGGTGATAATTTCGCTCTCCCCATCCGATCCCGTGCGTCTGTCCCCCCATCTGTTCACCAGGCGACATAAACGTCTCTATAGGTTTGTTGCCGTACGCTTTAAAAATTTTTTGCGCATCGTATTCGTAGTGGCTTCCCAGACATAAGGCATCTGCGACAATGGCTCCGAAAAACGCCCCTTTGATTGATTCTTCTTTTCTTCTGTGGCTCATACACTACCCTGCTTTTTGCGGTGATTTTAGCCTACCTAGGTTGTAAATGAAATCCTCTTCTTGCTATTTTTCATTTTTTCAGCTACAATTAAGTCATAGAAAGATGATTTAGAGTTTCATCTTTAGGTACGTTATTATTGAAGACTCAACCGTTTACAGTACGATCGCCCTCAAGAATACTCCTTTATTATATTTTCGACCACTCTGGCAACAGAGTGTATTAACACAACAAAAAGGGTTTCCTATGGCAGCTACAGTAAACGGAACAGTAAAATGGTTCAACAGTGAAAAAGGTTTTGGATTTATCCAACAAGATAACGGCGACAAAGATTTGTTCGTACATTTCCGTCAAATCAACCACACTGGTTATGGCCGTGTATCACTAGAAGAAGGTCAAAAAGTATCTTATACTGTTGGCCAAGGTGACAAAGGTCCACAAGCAGAAAACGTAACGGTTCTCTAAGCCTTACGGGCAGATTTATCTGCCCGCTTTCTACACTTTCTACTCCTAAAAATACGATTCAAAATTGTGACATTATCACTTCTTTTATATTCATGACGTTAAGCAGTTCCATTAAGGCACTTTCCGGTGTTTTACAGAGCTATTTTAAGGATACCGAATGGAAAGCAGAGAGGCCGTTTTAGATGCACTCGCACAAGGGAAAAAACTCACGAGTACTGTTACAGGGCTACAATACATTTTGATAGAGGGGAAGCTTCATACCCGTCATGGTGAAAAAAATGACTGGAACTTGAGTGCTTTGTGTTTTGACAATCCCCCCTCATGGCTCAATCTTCGCGATTAAGGAGTATGGTATGAACGGAACCGAACGTAAAAATATCCAATCCGGAAAACGGGTCACTATCGTCCTCAAACAAGATCAGCAAAGCGGTGCTTTAACGGAAGGGATTGTCAGAGATATCCTCACTAAATCCCCCAACCATCCGCACGGAATCAAAGTACGTCTGATGAGCGGCGAAGTGGGCCGTGTCAAAGAGGTGTTTTAAAACACCTTAGTTATTCGTCCCTCGAATGACACGCTTGACATCATCAACACCATCACTGACACCGGTACTGATCTCTTTTGCGGTGCATCCGCTCAACAATAGTGCTGCTAGAACTGAAAAAATAAGATAACGCATTTAATCTCCTAAAAAATATTCCACAATTTTAACATTTTTCCCGTTAGTATGCCGTTTAACATACTCGACGATCATCCCGTGAAAATGGGCAAAGGTACGCTGTAGTATCGCCTCATCACAATGCTCTCTGACACCGCGCTCGCACCACTCCTGCAAATCGCCATAGTTCTCAAACTCATACCCGAGTGCACGCAGTAATCGGGCGGTATAATTGTCAACTACCATCACTGAACGCTCACACGCATAACAGAGGATCGAATCGGCTGTTTCGGGGCCGATCCCTTTTTGACGCAACAGCCATTCTCTTGTCACCTCATGCGTAAACGTTTCAAATGATCCGAAACTTTCTAAAATTGCTTGGCATAGCAGTATGATATTTTTGGCTTTTGCGTTGATAAGTCCGCTAGGGCGTATCAGCTCCATTAGGATTTCGGGATCTATTTTTGAAAGCGCTTCGAGGGTTAGAACGTCTGCTTGTGCTAGATTTGAAAGAGAAACGGTGACCCTCGTCCATTGGGTATTTTGGGTTAGGATCGCCCCCACCACCACCTCAAACGTTCCGTGCTGAGGCCACCAAAGGGGCTGTGAGTTTTGAAGCAGGTCTAGGCGCTCAAGAGCCGTAAACAGCTCCCACGAATCGGAAAGTTCCACTATTGCTCAATCCATGCATCGGTTTGGAGGCGTCTGCCGTCGTCGAAGATTTTGTACTTCTTGGCGTGGAGACATTTTCCCCCCTCCAGCGTCAGTATCGCTATTTGAAGAATGCGGCGGCATTTTTCAGGAACTTCAAACCGTCCGGCAACGCCCGTTATAAAACGCTCTAGCGGTACTTTTTCATCCATCCCGATGACGTTGTCGCGGCATCCGGAAAGACCGATATCGGTCAGATACGCCGTACCGTTGGCAATTTGAAAATCATCGGTTCCGACATGGGTATGCGTGCCGATAATACCGCTCACCTGCCCTTGAAGCAACATCATCATCCCCCGCTTCTCGCTGCTGGCCTCGGCATGAAAATCGATAAAAATGGAGTTTATCCCCTCCTCTTTCAGTGCGGCAACGGTATCGCGGGCACATCGGAACGCATTGTCCACATAGGGCATTCCGTAGTGCCCCATGATATTCAGCACGGCCAGTTTTTCTCCCCCAACGTCAAAAATGCGGCATCCGGTGCCCGGCACCCCTGAGGGATAGTTATGCGGACGAAGCAGCGGCAGAGAGTCCAATAATGGAATGATCTCTTTTTTGTCCCATGTATGGTTTCCCCCCGTCATAGCATCAATACCGCAGTCAAAGAGTTCTTTGCCGTTTTTGAGGGTCATACCGAAGCCGTGCGACGCATTTTCATAATTGGCAATGACAAAATCGATCCCCTCTTCCCGTCGCAGCTTCATCAAATGCTCTTTGATCATACTGCGGCCCGGACGGCCGACGACATCGCCTATAAATGCTATTTTCACGATAAAACCCTGTCTTTTAATTCTGAAAGTGTACCGAAACAAAGCTTTTGTATAATGGCACATGCTAAAGTACATTAACGGTTATAACGAGAGTATCAAAGCGCAGGTTCAAGCGCTCATTCACCAGAACGCATTGGGAGAGCATCTCCTGACGAAATACCCCGACACCCATACCTATACGACCGATAAAAGTCTTTATGACTATGTCATTGATCTCAAAAACAGCCACTTACGCAATGCCAATCCTGTTTCAAAAGTCCTGTATGATACGAAAATTCGTGATTTGCAAGCGGCGTTAGGCACCCATACCTTTGTTTCACGGGTGCAAGGGGGAAAGCTCAAAGCGAAAAATGAGATACGCATATCCCATCTGTTCAAAAAAGTCCCCGAACCTTTTTTACGGATGATTGTTGTCCATGAACTCGCCCACTTACGGGAAAAAGAGCATAACAAATCGTTTTATAACCTCTGTAAGCACATTGAGCCGGAGTATCATCAGCTCGAATTTGAGGTACGGCTTTATTTGACCTATACCGAACACTTTGGAGCACTCTATTCCTAAAACCGGGATGCGGATTAACCGAAATACTTTATAATGCGACATGAAATTTTTAGGTAAACTCTACGATGCTAAAACAACCTTCCCTTGCTCCTCTTCGTATATTACTGCTGGAAGATGACTTTACCCTCTCAACGATCCTAGAAGAGTTCCTTACCGAACAAGGATATGAGGTTCTGTGTGCCTATGATGCACATAACGCTATGGATCTGGGATATGAAAAGAGCTTTGACCTTTTTTTATTTGATGTCAAAGTTCCCAACGGCAACGGATTTGATATTTTGCGTGCACTGCGCCATAACCATAAACACTCCCCTGCAATCTTTATCACCTCGCTCAACACGATTGATGATCTTTCCAGCGCCTATGAAGCCGGATGCGATGATTATCTTAAAAAACCTTTTGAACTTAAAGAACTTGGACTTCGCATCAACGCGCTGATCAAACGTTCAGCGCTTCTTAAAAGCCATGGGCTCATTACCATTGCCGGCAACATCACCTTTGATCCCAAAACAGGACGCGTAGAGGGAGAGGGAAGTGAAATCATCCTTCCCCGTAAAGAAGCCAAAATTTTAAAACGGCTTCTTGAACATCCCCATGAGATTGTCAGCACTCAAAGTTTGATCGATTCGGCATGGGATTTTGATGAAGAGGGAAGCGAGGAGAATCTCCGTACCCTTATTAAAAATTTACGTAAATATCTGGGCAAAGAAACCATTGTTAATATTCGAGGACAAGGATACCAAATTGCGCGGTCCTGAGCGAAAAGCCCTTTATCGCTTTGTATCTCTGTTTATTGTTTTAAATACCGTTTTTCTCCTCGTCATCTCTTTCATGTATTACCATTATCAAAAAAATATTTTCATCGAGCTGCGTGCTATTTCAATGATGCATTATGCCGAAGATGTCCGACATCACATTTACCATGTCCACTCTCTCGCATCACTGCGGCATGAATTAAGCAAAAATCCCCGTTTTGAGATCTCGTTTCTTGATAGCGATAAAAAGGCTCTTCTTTCATCCTCTTCCGCTATGAGCTTTCCGTTTCAAAAAGGTTTTTTTGAACATGCCGGCCACTATTATTTTATCGACACTATCGAACTCGAATCACTCCGATCGATTCGTTACATCGTCATACGTTCCAACAACATCAATCCCGAATTAGCGCAGACACGCCAAAGCATCTATCTATTTTTGATTTTTTCGATTATTTTTCTTACTATTGTGATGTATCTGCTGTCCAATCTCTTCTTAGAACCTGTACGCAAAACCATTACCAAACTCGACCATTTTATCCGGGATACGACCCACGAGCTCAATACCCCTCTCTCCGTCATCACGATGAGCATCGAACAATTACAAAACAGCACGACAGATCCAAAGTATACGAAACACATCGATCGCATCAATGTCGCTTCACGCACCATCTCCAATCTTTATGACGATTTGACCTTTTTACTGATGTACGAGCAGACAAAAAGCCACAATCATCTGCTGGATTTACACGCTTTGTGCATAGAACGTATCGACTATTTTCGCCCTGTTGCCGACGCAAAAAAGATTTCCATCCATACGGATATGCGCCCCTCAAAGCTATTCATGGATCGTGCCAAAATGATACGTCTCATTGACAATCTGTTTTCCAATGCGATCAAATACAATAAGCCCTCAGGAGAGATCTATCTTTCATTGACAGCGACGTCGTTGCGTATTCGCGATACAGGCATCGGGATACCGAGCGACAAAATAGAGCAGATTTTCAATCGCTACACCCGCTTTGATGAAGCCAATGGGGGCTTTGGGATCGGTCTGCATATCATTCGGATGATTTGTGATGAATACAATTTTTCGATTCACGTCGAATCCGAAATAGCGCAGGGGACAGAGTTCGTGATCTCATGGGATGAGAGTTCACACTAGCGTCATTCTTTTACGTTCGTACCAATTCCACCAGCGTTTCATAATGGGCGGTATGGGGGAACATATCAAATAACTGCACTTTTCGCATCTGATACCGGCTCAACGCTTTTAGGTCATTCACCAGGCTTACCGCATTACAGCTGGAATAGATAATCCGTTCAGGGGCAACTTTCTCCACCCATTTGCACAATTGCTCCCCTAACCCGCGGCGCGGAGGATTGACAATCAACACATCGGGTGCCTGAGAAGTTTCGGTACTAAAACTGACGGCATCCAGTGCTTTAAACGTGATCGTTTCGATCCCTAACTGCTGTGCCGAATCCTGGGCACACGCAATCGCTTCAGGCTCGATCTCAATTCCGATAACCTCTCGTTCTTTTTTAGCGACATGTAGAGCAAATCCCCCCACACCGCAAAAAAGATCCATAACCGTTTTAGGATTAAGGTCATTCACCCACTCGGAGGCTGTCTTATAGAGTTTGGCTGCCACTTCAGGATTCGTTTGAAAAAAGCTTTTAGGACGGATAAAAAGCGGTATGCCGTTAAGCTGCTCTTCAAGACGCGTCTGCTGGCTTAGAAAAATCTCTTCATCCCCTTCGAGTATCGCCATGTGGATGGGCTGGATGTTGACCGTAATGACTTTCAGCTCAGGCGCAGCAGCCATAAGTGCATCTAGTTCTCTTTGCAGCCGCGGAAGGGCACCGTGAGATCTGAGAACAAAACGGAGCATCATCGTACCGTTATAGGAACTGCGTGTCAGTAAAACGTATTTGAGTTCCCCCTTTTTCTTTTTCACATCGTACGCTTTGATGCCCAGACCTCTGAGCCAGCTTTGCGTTTGTTCCAATACCCGCTGCATCGATATATCATAGAGAGGACATCCGATTAAACTCACCTCATCCGAAAGCCCCAGTACAATCCCTTCTTCCCCGTTAGATGCGACCATTTTGGCTTTATTGCGAAACCCTTTGAGGGCGCTGGGTGAGGGTTTGAGCCATTGTTCGGGATTAAAAGAATCCAAAAGCAGATGCAACTGGGAACTCTTTTCCGTCAGCTGCTCCGCATAATAAAGATCTATCAGCGTGCAGGAGCGGCACATATGGGCATCATAATAGGAACAAAAACTCACTAGAGGACCTTCGGCTTTGCCGTACGCAAATAATGCAGGACCGCGGCAATCAAATCATCATCGTCTTTGCTTTTGCTCTGCAATGTCTCTTTTGAGCCGTTAATGTACTCGATCGTAATGTTCTGGTTGTAATTGCTCACCATCTTGATCTTTTTCTCGATGCACAGCAGTTTGATCACCATGATTTCAAAAAACTGCTTAGTCGGATTATCAAGTTTGCCGAAACGGTCTGCGACTTCCTCTTCGATCTCATAGATTTCGGTCGGTTCCTCACAATGGCTCAGGCGCCGGTAGAGTTCCAGCCGCAGACGGTCTTCTCGCACCACCTCATCGCTGATGAAAGCGCTGACGGTGAGTTTGATATCGACTTTGGCCCGTACGGCAGTCGTTTGGTTCGTCAAAATTTTGATCGCATCTTCCAACATACGCAAATAAAGCGCATACCCGATATTTTTGATATGACCGCTTTGAGCATCACCGACCAAATTTCCGCCGCCGCGGATTTCCAAATCGTGATGGGCCAGCATCGAGCCACTCCCCAAAAAGGAGTTCGATTCCAGCGCTACAAGCCGTTTTTTCGCCTCTTCGGTCAGATGATCTTTGTCATCGACGATGAAATAGGCATACCCTTCGATATGCCCCCTCCCCACACGTCCGCGAAGCTGATGCAAATCGGCCATGCCGAATCGGTCGGCTCCGTCGATAATCATTGTGTTGACCGTGGGCATATGAATCCCCGATTCGATAATCGAGGTGGCGAGCAAGACATCGTATTCTCTGTCCGCAAATTTTTGCAATTCCTCTTCGGTTTTTGTCGCACCGATTTGAGAGTGGAGGATCAAAATCCGCAAATCAGGGAGGATCGCTTTGAGTTCTCCCGATTTGATCACCATCGAATCGATCGAATTGTGGACATAAAACACTTGTCCGCCGCGGCGAAGTTCGCGTAAAATGACCTCTTTGATCAGCTTCTCATCGTAATTTTTGACAAACGTACGGACACCCAGCCGCTCGCTGGGAGGGGTCAGAAGCTCAGACATCGTTTTGATGGAGCTCAGGGCCTGGTTCAAACTGCGCGGGATCGGAGTCGCGCTCATGCTGAGCAGATGAACGTTGTCATACAGCGATTTGAGTTTCTCTTTTTGTTTGACCCCGAATTTGTGCTCTTCATCGATGATGACTAGCCCCAGTTTCGCACAGCTCACCCCGAACAACGCATGCGTTCCGACGACACAATCCAGCTCCCCTGCTGAGAGGGCTTTTAGGATCGCTGTCTTCTCTTTGGCGCTGACAAAACGGTCCAGCTTCGCCACCCGGAGTCCAAAGCTCCCAAATCGGCTTTTAAGCGACCCATAGTGCTGTGAACTCAACAGCGTCGTCGGAACGACCAATAGCGACTGATAGCCGCCCCGTGCCGCAGCGAAAATAGCGTTCATTGCCACTTCGGTTTTTCCGAAACCGACGTCACCGCTGAGGAGGCGGTCCATGATATGCCCCGATGCCAAATCCGCAACAATGGATTTGATGGCATTCGCCTGATCGGGGGTATAGTCAAATCCGGCATCGGATTGAAACCGGCGCAGCTGGGAGGCATCCACCTCGATTTTAGGGGCTTTGATCAGCGCACGGCTGGCCGCAATGCCGACAATCTCGGAAGCGATTTCAAACAGTCTGGCTTTGACACTCTCTTTGAGTTTTCCAAAACTCCCTTTGCCAAGACGGTCAAGAACCGGCAAAGATCCCGAGGCAATGTAGCGGTCAATCGCATCGAGATTCTCAACGGGAAGAAGCAGTTTGTCATCTCCCATGTATTTAATGACGACGAAATCTTTGATCGCTCCCAATATCTCGGCTTGTTCAATCCCCTCAAAAATACCGACACCGTACTCTTCATGGACAACATAGTCGCCGACTTTCAAATCATCGAGAAGAATCGATGTCTTACGACGGCGCCGCTTTTTCTCATGGCGGTTCAACGAGATGATCACCTCGTCCGGACCGATCAGATTGAGCACAATCCCCGATGTTTTAAGACTCAGCCCTTTGAGGTCAAAAACTCCCGCCGCTTTCAGTTGGCTCTCATTCGACGCGATGAGGGTAAATTTTTTGTTTTTATGGACGCTGCGTAAAATCTCCAGATTGGGGGCGATAAGAGACGAATAGTGGACCGATTCGGGAATAATCGCGCATTCCAAACGCTCTCGCGGCAATACCGGCTGATCAAGCCCGTACGACTCATCGAGCAGACTCTTCATTTCACGAATCCGAAGAACCTTTTTACCTTCCGTAAAATCAATTCCCCACTCACCCAGAACCCAGAAACCCAACGAGGCGATATCCTTGACAAAACTGTCACTTTCCGACGCACTGATCGCTTTTTCAAACGCTTTGGACTGCTCTTCGTCAAGCGAGAAAAAAGCACTGGTGACAGTAATCGACGCCAACTCTTCGGGAAGGGTTCGCTGCGTTTCGACATCAAACGCTTTGATCTCTTCCACTTCATCGTCAAACAGACTGATACGATAGGGGTTTTCCTCACCCGGAATAAAAATATCAATGATGTCCCCGCGATGCGATACCTCCCCCTCCATCTCAACCATATCTACAAACGTATATCCCCAGCGTAGCAACGTCTCTTTGGTCGCGCTCAAATCAATCCGGGAGGCAAAATCGATACTAATACTCTGCAGCAAAGTTTCGTGGGGAAACGGATGGAGAAGGGTCTTCAGCGGTGAAATCACCAGCGGTTTTTTCTGCGCGCGGTTATACTGGCGCAATGCGTTAAAAAGAGCAAACAACTCTTCGCTAAATGGGCGTAAATCGTCCATATAGGTTGCACGAAAATCAGGGAAAACAATACTCTCAATCTCTAAAAATTTGGCCACATCGGCAAGTTCGTTTGCCTCTTTAGCATCTTCGCACACCACAATATCACATCGGTTTTTGGAATGGCTCTTTAAATATTCGTAAAATCTCTCTTGTGACATTATGCGTTACTCATCCTCGTTAAAAATGCTTCGGCAACACTGAAGGAGCCAAAGACGAGATACTCTTTTGAAGCATCAATCGTTTTAAATGAACCATAATCAAACCCTCGCTCGTTCAAGACGGCTTCCAAAAGAGACCTCTGCACAATCCGTGCTTCATCCACCTCAATAATCTCGACCCTATCAATAATCGGTGCTAAAATCGTCAGTATTTCACCATACTCTTTATCCCCGTACGTATTGTAAACGAGGGTGATTTTTTTGCCCCTAAAGGATTCGGCAATCGCATGTGCCGCCAGAGCATTATGCCCCACATCCAAGGTTATGTTAGGCGCAATTTTGGTGAGTCGCCCGAAAAGTGCATCCTGATCAAACAGCGCTTCTGTAACTTCGTACCCCAATAGCGCGTAGGCAGCCATGGCCAATTCCAGATTATCGCGCAGATAGTCGCTCAAACCGTTTTTCA
>DASUMY010000173.1:0-2372 GCA_036277435.1 Sulfuricurvum sp. | reverse complement strand
AATTCATTTTCAAACACCACAATATCGCGTCCGAATACCGCCAGAACCACTCCCATCAACATTAGTATAATTTTCACACTACTCCTTTATTTACATTCCAATTGAAACGATCCGTTTTGATCGTTGTACGAATACGACGTGATGGCCGAGTGCAACGTTTTGTTTCCTAAACGATTCAACGGATAATTGGTCACTACCACTTCTATTTTGGTCTGTCCCTTTGGCATATCCGATCGATTTCCCAGCGATAGCGTGGGCATGCTCGAGGGGCACAGCGATTGGATCATATCCCAGTCACCAGACGTTTGCATCGATGTTTTCAACGTAGCGGCACTGCTCAAATCGCTGCTGTTATTCATCGCCGTAATGGCACGGTGGCTCATCAGCTTCAGACGGTTGTCCAGCTGCATCACCGTCCAGTAATCAAAAAGGAGGGTGATGATAAACAGGGTCATCGGAATCACGACGACAATCATCGCCATGATTTGGGCAAACCCAAACCCTTTTCTCCATCCCGGCTTATTGTTCATACGAGACAATCCCCCTCGGAGCTGAAACCAGTTTCGGCAAAGGAGGCAGCGGACGAGAAGCCTGTACTTTTGGCCGAACCGTACTATTGGCATGCATCATTTTCACTTTAGCGGTTTGTTCGCTTTCAGAGAGGACCGAATTGCATTTTACCATCCAAATATGTCCTTGATTGAGGTTATTCGGATTATGCGCATGATCGTTGTTCAGCCCTTGAGAGCGATAATACAGGCTTAGAAAACGGGAAATTTCCTGCGGTGCCATATCCAAAAGGATCTCATCTGCGAATACTCTCGTAGCTACGTGCGTTTTTTCATCGACGGAGACCGAAGCGATTTCAGCGACTTTTCGACCGTCTTTCATAAATCCCCCTACCGCCACATGCAGGGCAATATAACGCGTCGCAAATTGACGTTTTTCTTCTCCGTATTCCGCAATACCGACAATATCAATGCGATCTCCGGTATGCAGTGTCGTATCTGGATTTTTAAAAACATTCAAAGGAAGACTGATCCGGTCATGAACCATCATTTCTTGGGTAGTATTCCCCTCCCCTGAACGGTTCTCATCGATGATAGGGCTCTGCGGCGACACCATCGTCGCGGTTAGTTTTTCAGACCGTATAAGATCACTCTTCGTTATGCTGACACGTGCGTAGTGGTCCACAATCTCTGCCATCGAAAGGGCTTCTTTCCCGACATAACTTTCAGGAAGCGACCGCAGTTCTACATCACTCAGAGCAATTTTTTGACCCGCTTGAATATTTTTTGCAGCTACATACGCCGCAATGTTTTTTTCAACAGGAGCATCCTCATTATTATTTTTAATATAGAGCATGACCATCACGATGACTCCAAATATCACCAATGACAAAACCCCGATACTCAGTAAGACCATTCTTTTTTTATTCATACGTTTCCTTTAATTAGAGTCCACTCATCAGCGAATCCGCTGAAATCGGGAAAGCGATCATGGCGATCATCGCCGGTAAAATGAAGAGAAACATGATCAATGTCAGATTGATATTCATCATGGCCGCTTTTTTTTCAATCTGCAGCATCTCCTGTTCTTTGATTTCACGCGATTGGTTTTCAAAAACGGTTTTCACCCCAATCCCCGTCTCCTCCGAAAGGCGCATGAAATTGACGATGGTGGCGATTGCATCCGATCCTGTGCGGCGAATCAAATTTTCATAGGCAATTTCGCTGCTGTACGTCACATATTCGTTTTTAAACAGCTTTGACTCTTCCAGCAAATCGCGTCGTATTACACTGGCACCATCCCGAGTCACCTGATCGATCGCATTGTTCAATCCTCCTCCCCCCTCTAGAATAATGATCAACAAATCGATAAAAATAGAAAGATCCTCTTCAATCCGTTTGATACGTGCGGATATTTGCTCCTCCAGATACAACGGAGCGGTCCCCAGAGCCATCGCCAGTGCAGCCATACCAAGGACGACATTCATAAACAAAGACATATCCATCATAAAGATCAACGCCACCAAAGCCAGAGCGCCGATCGCTCCGGCAACGGCCACTTCGATAAATTGCTTTTGCGTAATTCCCGCACGGGTCAGTTTAAGGCGCAATGTTTTTTCAAAATTACTCGATTGATCCTCGAGGATTTTTGGGTCTTTGGTCTCGAAAATTTCACGTAACCATCGATCCCGGCTATAGGTGTCATACGCGTAATAGCCAAAAGCACCGATGGCACTCATCAACGCAAAAAAAGCAAGAAAGATCAATAGAGTCATACTTCAATCCTTGTAATCCATCGATTCACCATCAGTCCGATGATCATCCACAAACCTATCCCCAGCAGCTGCCAGCGCCCCCACTCGG
>DASUMY010000172.1:0-10330 GCA_036277435.1 Sulfuricurvum sp. | reverse complement strand
GGGTGTGTTTTCTGTCATATCAGTACGCATAGCCGCGATGATGAATCGCTGCATCTCCTCTATCGCGATGAACACTGTTTTGTTGTGATGAACCGCTACCCTTATACCCCGGGCCATTTTATGATTATTCCTCATCACCATACCGATGCCCTCGAAGCCCTTGATCCGGCGGTTTGGCTGCATATGAGCTCATTGGCACAAAAAGGGGTTAGGATGCTCAAAGAAGGGTTTGGAGCCAGCGGTGTGAATTTGGGAATGAATCTTGGCCGTGCCGGAGGCGCGGGGATTGCCGAACATATTCATTTGCATCTGGTACCCCGCTGGGAACGTGATACCAACTTTATAACGGCTATTGCCCATACACGGGTCTATTCAACCGATTTTGAGAAGATTTATTTTCAGATGAAAGAATTGTCAAAAGCGTATTTCTAAGACGAGGTCCAATCCCGCATAGGGATTAGCGTTATTGGATGTCGACTTCGATTCGACGGTTTTGGGCACGACCTTCCCGCGTAGTGTTCGTCATGACCGGCTCTTTTTCCCCTTTTCCTGACGCTTCAATTCTCTGAACTTCGATGCCGTTTTCAACAAGCCGTTTGGCGAGCGCATTAGCACGTCGTTCAGAGAGCTTTTGGTTGTAGTCATCGGTTCCCGTATGGTCGGTATGGCCGATAATGATCACTTTGGCGGGCAGATTTTCTTTTAATACACGGGTCAGTTTGTCAATATCACTCTTCGAAGAGGCCGGCAATACGCTTGAATCGAATGCGAAATTGAGGTGAAGAGTCACATGAACAGGGCACCCTTCCGGATCGACTTTGTATGCGTGCGGCGTTTCGGGGCATTTGTCTTTGGAATTGACAACACCGTCTTTATCCGCATCTCCTTCCGGTTTAGGCTTTGGTGCTGCCGCAACAGGGGCAGGTTGTTTTTCCTTGCACACTTCAGGATCCGTCGTGGCGAATTGAGCCCCTTGGACATTCATGGTACGATTAACATCATCATCGGTATAGGTAACGCTTGATTGTGCGAAGAGCGTTGTACTCATAGCAAGTATGAGAGCAGCCGCTGCATAAGTAGATATAGGATGCATGGATATTTCTCCTTTTATCGTTTTGAAGTACTCCATTGTAACACAGAAGAATCCTAAAGATATATAAAATAATCAAAAAAAGTTAAAGAAAATTAATTTTAGGTTGCATCGATTTTATTTTAGTGTACAATAGTCGTAAGGAAAACAAGTAATAGTGTTCGTAAATGCCCAGGTCTACGATGCAGGTGCCGGATTAGGGTTTTCGTTTCTCACGCTTGTTAAAACTGAAATCGCGATAGACAGGAGTGGTAAAATGTCAAGTTCTAAAGTTCCGTTTTCAAAAATAGCAATGACGTTGTCGTTGTGTGCCATATCGGCATTGAATGCCTTAACACTGCAAGAAGGGGTGGGTGAAGTCCTTTCCACTCATCCTATTGTCCAGGAGCGATTGCACAATTATCGGGCCACCCTCGAAGATCTTCGGACAACAGAGGCCCAATGGCTTCCGAGTCTCGATTATACGGGTAACATAGCGCGTGAACGGACCGACAATCGCAATACAGACCGAGAAAGTCGTGTACTGACCAGCTATGAGCACTCCTTGCAGTTGACCCAAAATCTTTTTAACGGGTTTGGGACGGTGTATGAGGCCGATTACAATAAGGCCCGTATTTTGGCCGCGGCCAATCATTACATCGAAAATGCTAATGACGCCGCGTACAATTTTATCAATGCCTACATCAATGTTATGGAAGCGAAAGATCTTCTTTGTATTGCCAAAGCCAATGTGGATTTTAATGAAGAGATTTACGCGAAAGTCAATAAACTCTATCAAGCGGGAATGACGACCCGTTCTGAATCAGAAAAAGCCGATACGTCACTCTCGTTGGCCAAAGCCAATTATGTTGTGGCAAAAAACAATCTTGACGATACGTTGTATAACCTTGAACGCGTATTGGGACGCCCGGTCACGGCGGCAGAGGTTCAAGATGAAACGTTTTCGGGAAATATGCCAGCAACTCTTGAAGAAATGAAAACGTATGCGCGCAGCCACAACCCTTCCGTATTGGTACGGGATTATAATATCAAAGCGGCTAAAGCGAAAAAAGAAGCCGCCTACAAAAACTATTATCCAAAAATCGATGCCTATGCCCGCCAAATGTGGGGTAATCATCTGGGAGGGATCCCTGATTATGATGAACGAAGCAGCATCGGGCTCACCCTTTCGTACAATCTTTACCGTGGCGGTGCGGATGAATCCCAGATTCAGAAAAATCTGAGCCAAATCCGTCAAGAAGGTGAAAACAAACGCGAGACTGTGCGCCGGCTGGATGAACAGGGTTCGCTTTCATGGGCTGCAAAAACCTATTTGGTAGAGCAGCTGGAACATTTGAAACGGTATGAAGCGACCAGTGCCAAGACACTTGAATTGTATCAAAAAGAGTATGACTTAGGTCGCCGAACGCTGCTTGATCTGTTGGTAGCGCAAAATGATTACATAGCGGCGGAAACACAGATTGTTCGGGCTGAACATGACCTGCTGTTCTCCTATTACCGTATTTTGGATGCGATGGGATCGATGGTGCAGCATGTATTGGGGTCCAAGGCCGATCCGTATACAAAAGTAGCCGGATTGGAAGTATTGGATAACCGTCGTGATAACGATGAACATGTCGATAACCTGATTTTTGCCGATCGTCAAAACGATCCGTACAAACGTGACAGCGAGTCGGAGGATGTGATTTTGCCATCGGTTGGCAGACAATAATTTTTTTCAGTGAAGGTCATAACATAGATGAGTAAGGAAATGGAAAGCAAAATTGCCGATCCGGAGGGTGCAGCGTTCGGGATAGATCCGCTGTTGCAATGTCTGGTATTGTTTACTCAGCTTTATCATAAACCATTTACGGCAGATGCGCTCATAGCGGGATTGCCGGTTGACCCGCGAAGCGATGGGACTCATTTATATACGCTTAAATCCTCCAAAGCTCTTTTTTCCCGTGCCGCAAGTCGTGCGGGGTTGAAAAGTACCCTCATTAACCGAAAACTTTCTGACATATCAGCGCTGCAATTACCGATGATCTTACTGCTGAAAAACTCAAATGCTTGTATTTTGGACTCTTTTTCGGCAGATCGGCAAAGCTGTAAGATTATTTTTCCGGCTGAAGATGCGGTCGAAGAAACGGTTAGTGTTGAAAAGCTGGAAGAAGATTATTCCGGATTTGCGTTTTTGATCAAAAAACCGTTTGTCTACAATGAAACCGATTCGCTTACGCTCAATATCGAGCAAAAGCACTGGTTTTGGGATACGATCAGGCTTTCAAAAAATATTTATCGTGATGTTATTTATGCGACAATACTGGTGAATTTGTTTGTGTTGGCCAGTCCGCTTTTTACGATGAGTGTGTATGATCGTGTCATCCCCAATAATGCTAAAGAGACCCTTTGGGTGTTTGCCACCGGCGTATTTATGGTGTACATTCTCGATACGTTTCTTAAATTCACAAGAGCGATTTTACTGGAGAACGCCGGAAAAAAAAGTGACATTATTATGTCATCAATTATTTTTGAAAAAGTACTCGATCTCAAAATGGCCTCACACCCAAAATCGGTGGGATCATTTGCCAGCAATCTGAAAGATTTTGACGCGATTCGGATGTTTTTAACCAACGCTACGTTAACGGCATTGGTTGATTTCCCGTTTGCTATTTTATTTTTGCTCGTTATCGGATACATCGGCGGATGGGTCGTACTGGTCCCGATTACGATGATGCTGCTGATTCTTGTTTATGCTCTTGTTGTCCGTGTCCCCTTGCGTGACAGTATCGAGCAGACCCATAAAGCAGCGGCAGCCAAAAGCTCTATTCTCGTCGAAGCGCTTCAGAACATCGAAACGCTGAAAACGTTGGGGGCTATGGGGCAGGTGCAGTGGTCATGGGAAGAAGCGACCGGAGAGATTGCTCAAAAAAGTCTAAAGTCACGGATGATATCGACCTCTATTTCGACGGTAACGGCTTTTTTAATTCAGCTGACAACCATTTTGTCCATCATTGTTGGGGTCTATTTAATCGGTGAACATGAATT
This sequence comes from Sulfuricurvum sp., assembly GCA_036277435.1. GTDB lineage: Bacteria > Campylobacterota > Campylobacteria > Campylobacterales > Sulfurimonadaceae > Sulfuricurvum. Next base: position 6,213 of record DASUMY010000172.1, on the reverse strand, counting down.
GACGATGGGGGGATTGATCGCAATAGTGATTATCTCTTCGCGTGCCGTTGCACCCATGGGGCAGGTGGCTGCGTTGATCGCCAATTATTCTGATGCCAAATCGGCGTATGACATTATTGATGCCATTATTTCTCAGCCGATGGAACGTCCTCACGGTAAAAAATTTATCACCCGTCCGAAACTCAAAGGGGATATCATTTTTAATGATGTCAGTTTTGCGTATGATGATTCGGAACATAATGCGCTCAACCATGTCTCTTTTACGATTAAACCGGGTGAAAAAGTTGCTATTGTGGGGAGAATGGGATCTGGCAAAAGTACGATTGCCAAATTGCTGCTGCACCTTTATGAACCGCAAAACGGGACTATTCTACTTGACGGGATCGATATTCAGCAGATTGACCCTGCCGATTTACGTAAAAATATTTCGTATGTTGCGCAGGATGTGACCTTGTTCAAAGGAAATGCGAAAGAGAATATCACCTACCGTTCCAGCCACGCCAGTGATGAGCAGATGATTCGTGCTTCGGTTATTTCAGGAGCGGATGAATTTATCCGAAAGCATCCGAAAGGGTATGAAATGCCTATTGGCGAGAGAGGGATGGGGCTTTCTGGAGGTCAGCGTCAGACAATCGGTATCGCCCGGGCATTGTTGTTTGAGTCCCCGCTTGTGATTATGGATGAGCCGACCCATTCTATGGACCAGATGAGCGAAAACCGTTTGATCGCCAATCTAAGAGGGTATTTAGAGGATAAAACGGCAATTTTTATCACGCAGAAAAATTCGGCGCTCTCTTTGGTTGACCGTATCATTGTGATGAATGAGGGGAGCGTTTATTTGGATGGTCCGAAAGAGCAAGTACTCGCCAAGCTCTCGGGAGGTTCCGTATGAACCGTGAAAAAAATTTTACATTTGACGACAAAGACTATGAGTTTATGCGCAGTCTCTCAACCGCAGTTTTGGAAGATTCTCCCCGAAAACTCCGGTTTATCCTTTTGTTTTGGCTGATTACCGTTGCCTCGCTGTTGTTATGGGCCGCTTTTGCACCGATTGATGAACTGGTTCGCGGAGGTGGCAAAGTTATTCCGGGCGGTGAGAATCAGATGATTCAGCATCTCGAAGGGGGGATCGTGAGTGAGATCATGGTCAAAGAGGGTCAGAAGGTTAAAGCGGATGATGTTTTGCTTAAAGTAGACAATGTCAAGTCTTCGGCCAATTATGAGAGCTCCCAATACAAATGGGCGGAACTGCGCGCCAGAATCGTCCGTCTACGCGCGGAAGCGATGGGAAACGCTTTTTCTCCTACACCCAATGACATGACCAAAATACCCAGACAGATAATGGAAGAGCGGAGCCTTTATATTTCAAATCAGGATCGTTTACGCTCTCAAATTCAGGGGCTCCGTGACCAATATGCTCAAAAACAGAATGAAAAGATCGAAATAGAGGGGCGGATTGTCGAGCAAAAGAGAGCACTTTCTCTCATCAAAGAAGAGGTGTCGATGTCTGAACCGATGGTCGCTCAGGGGATTAAACCGAAAATTGAGTTTTTGAAGCTTCAGCGGGAGATGAGCAATCTCAGCGAACAGTATAATGCCTTGAAGGCCTCTATCCCCAGGATCAATGCTGCGATGAGCCAAATCAACAGCAAGATCCGAGAAACGCAGTCAGAGTTCCGGATGAAAGCGCAGCAGGAACTTAATGAAGCGGAAACCGAGTATAGCCGGGTGAATGTCGAGAGTTCGGCATTGGCCGATCAGGTGACCCGTACGGCTATCAAGTCGCCGATCAACGGCATTGTGCAAAAACTTTATGTTAATACGGTCGGGGGTGTGATTAAACCAGGCGATAATTTGATAGAGATTGTCCCTACGGAAGGGGGCCTTTTGATTGAAGCAAAAATCAAACCCTCGGATATCGCGTTTATCTACCCGGGGCAAAAAGCGGTGGTCAAAGTCACGGCGTACGATTTTTCCATTTACGGTTCATTGGATGGAAAAGTTGTGACCATCAGCCCCGATACAGTGATTGATAAAAACGATAATGTGTATTACATCGTAAAAATTCAAACGAATCAAAAATATCTGGGAAGCAACGATAAACCGCTCAAAATCATCCCGGGAATGATGGTCAATGTCGATATCGTGACGGGTGAAAAGACTATATTGGAATATATCCTCAAACCTATACTCAAAGCAAAGCAGTATACGTTTACGGAGCGATAGATGAAGCTGTATATCATATCGGATGACATTGCAATACGTGAGAGATGGGTAATGATGCTTGCTGATTTGACTCCTCGTACTCTTTCTCATGTTTCATCAGCTATCGAATCTCAATGTATTATGATGATTTTGGATAAAAATATCATTCATGAGAGTGAAACGGATTTAAAAAAGCTTTTTGAGAACCGTGTGATGGTTCTTTCCATGATCCCGAATTTTGTCGAAGCACAAAAATTTTTGCAGCTAGGAGCGATGGGATATGGGAATGCGATGATGCATGCTTATCATCTCCATTCTGCCTATCAGGCTCTCGAAGAGGGAAAAGTATGGCTTCATCCTGATTTCATAACGTTGATGATTACTCAGATACGCAACACCGCTACGGCGCAGGAAAAATCGTCAGCGTTGTTGGATGGGCTTAGCAAACGGGAACAGGAGGTGGCGCTGATGCTGGGTAACGGATCGACACATCAGCAGATTGCCGATGCCCTGGATATCACCGTACGAACGGTCAAAGCTCATGCTTCGTCGATTTACCAAAAACTTGATGTCAAAGATCGGCTGGCTCTTTCTCTCCTTCTGCACACGTAAGATCAAAAACCTTTACCACAATATATAAAAACGGCTCCCGTTTTTCAAAATTAGTACCTGAGTACAATAGATTTGGATTATTTTCTTCGCTACAATAGAAAAATATAAATTTCTCTGAGGGGGATAACATGGCACGAGCAATCGGATACGTAAAATCTTTTGAAAATGGTACTTTTTATGTCAGAGATGTAAAAGGGAATTTTCATCAGCTGAAAGCCGGAGAAACAATCAATGAGGGTGATCATGTATACGGTGCATTTAATAATGGATCAAATGCAAAGATTGTAATTGATGTGTTGCTTGACGGAGCCGGCGATTTGGTTCTTGCCGGGGATGGAGCACTGCAGTTTGACAGTTCGCTGTTGGCCAATATTTTTAGCCATCATGACGCGGTTGTCCATGTTAATTCCCTCAAAGATGCGTTGGCTCTTTCGGCAGCAGCGCAAAGCGAGAAACAGGCTGATGTAGACGAGAAAACAATAGCAGCGGATGCGACCGAGGCAGGGGATGAGACGGCAGCCGGGGAAGCAGTCGGCGATACCGAACGGATGGTGGATACATTTGCAAGCCGTACGGGTGGTATAACCGATGTAACAACCGATTTGCGTGTGACATCAGCCAGTATTGCCGAGCCGACGGTAGAGCCGACTGCGGATATTTTACTGGAAGAAGACAGCACACCGACCGCAGACTGGATATTGGTTGCTAATGAAGACGGTGTTGTTGATGAAGGTGGATTAGAGGGAGGTAATTTGAGTGGTAGTGCTAGCACAAGTGGTACCATTAACATTACAACAGGCGGCGATACAATAAACAGTGTTGGCGGTGTAGTAATTAATGGTGTTGACGTGACAAATGGCGGCACCATTCCCGGTACATACGGTGATTTGGTGATTACCCTAAACGGAGGAGTATATAGTTGGACTTATACGCTCAATGATAATGCGCCGCATACCGATGCAGGTGCTGTCGGTGCAGCCGATCAGTTTCCGGAAGAGACTTTTACAATGGTTGTAACAGACGATGACGGAGACAGTACGGCACCGGCGAATTTGACAGTTATGATTAATGACGACGGTCCAGTCGTTGTCAACGACGGTAACTTGGCGGCGTTGGATGACAACACGGTCAATTACAACCTTGGTTCAGTGAGCCTGTTGACGGGGGATGACAGTTACGGAGCGGATGGAGCGCATGCAACAGAAGCCATCACCATTGGAGCGGGCAGCTTGGGCGGAACAGTATCGATTGTTGGGGGTAACCTGATTTACACAGCGGACGAGAACGTCGCGCCTGGTGGCACTGCGTACGACCAGTTTACCTACACCATCAAGGATGCCGACGGTGACACGCAGACAGGTACATTCCAGATTACATTGACCGACACAGGGGCGACCATTGGTGAGCCGACGGATAGTTCCGTGGACGAGGAAGGTCTTAGCGGAAATGCGGGCGACAGCTATTTGACAGGTGACTTGGCTGGCGAAGTTACTATGACAACGAATAATGCGCTCAATATCAACTGGGGGACAGACAATGGTGCGGATCGCAGCGTGACATTTGATGCGACGCAGACAGCTTTGGATGCGTTGAATCTGACTACGGCAGGCGGCACGCCAGTGAGCTGGACGCTGCTCAATGATGGAACGACCCTTGTGGGCTACACCGGTTCGGCACCAACGGCTACGACGGGCAGCAACGTAGTGTTCTACGCGACGCTGAGCGAAGTGGGGACAGGTACCTACGACTTTACCTTGGTCAAGCCGCTGGATCATCTGACAGACAATACGGAAGATAACAGAGATTTGACCTTCTCTTTCACGGCAAAAGATGCAGAGGGCGAAGGGGAATCCGATACCTTTATGGTGACGGTGGATGACGATGCGCCGATCATCAACTCTGTCATGGACGCTGTATTATCGAGTTCTACTCATATTGTTTTTGATGGTTATTATGATGCATCTTTTGGTGCTGATGGTCTTGACTATATGTCTGTAGCGCTTGGCAGTACAGGTATGATGGATGGTGCAGCGGTTACATTGAATAAGTTCGCTACTAGCTATCCAGATGTGACCTTAGTAAATGTCAATGAGGGTTCAGATACCGTGTTCACATTTTATTTCACGATGACAACGGATAGTGTGTCGAGTGGTGGTAATGGTAGTGTTCTATTTGAGGCATTTACTGATCTTTCGAGTCCTGAAACCAGTCATTTCTTTAATCTAAATGTAAGTGGTGATGGTACTTATACTTTTGATTTGATTTCTACTATGGCTATAAGTACTACTACTGCAACAGGTGATGAGTTCGGTGCTGCTGGTCCAACGGGGAGTAAGACTACACTGGATGGTTCTCTTACAATTACAGGGTACGAGGATGATGCCTTAACAACCCTTAATTCATCAGAGAATGGTGTGGGAGTGGATGGTCCATTGATTGAGTCTGGAGAATTACTGTTATTGGATTTTACGAAGCAAAATCAAACTTATGTTAGTTTTACTTTGCAACAATGGGCAGGTACAGGTGATGTCAAACTCAATATAAATGTCGCCGGTGATAATACTGTACCAGAGACACAGTACCTTACTTTCACACCTCTAAGCGGGACTACACGAATTATCGTTACAGTTAATGAAGATTTAGCAGGTACATTTGAATATGCACCTGCAACTAATACATATACCATTTATGTATACAGTTCTTTTGATCAGCTAGAAATAGAAAATATAAGTTCGGATAACGCTAAATTCAATGTCAATAATTTTACTTACGATCAGATTATTACGATCGAAGATCTGACACTAAATTTCGGACTCACCGCCACTGATCTGGATGGTGACAGCTATACTCTCGCGGATCCGTTAACAATTGCGATGGTAGATGGCAGTTTGCCGATTTCTGCCACAGCTGTGGCGGGAGTTGATGGAAATGACGGTGTTGTCCTAGTTGGTAATGGTGATAGTGATGTTCTAATAGGTGGTGAGGGAAATGATATCCTTATTGCTGGTCCGGATAACGATACTCTGATGGGTGGAGCAGGTAATGATACATTAATCGGCGGTACCGAAACGGATACTGCCTCTTATATCAATGCATCTTCAGGAGTTATGGTTAATTTAGCTGCCGGTACAGCAACGGGCGGTGATGGAAGCGACACATTAGCTGATATTGAAAATGTTATAGGATCAAATTACAATGATAACATCACAGGAAATGGTGATGCCAATGTATTGAGCGGTGGGCTTGGAAACGATACATTAAATGGTGGAGCCGGTAACGATACCTTGAGTGGTGGCGCAGGTAATGATATGTTATTCGGTGGTATGGGTGACGATACCCTGATTGGAGGCGATGGTGATGACATTCTGATTGGCGGAGGAGGTCTTGATCTTTTCC
>DASUMY010000171.1:0-5279 GCA_036277435.1 Sulfuricurvum sp. | reverse complement strand
TGGAAAGTTTATACCGACGCTTTGCGGGGAAATAAAGAGGCCCAATTTCAAGTGGGTGTCATGTTAGAGCGTGGTATCGGAATGGATATGAATCAGTCGCAAGCGGCTAAATGGTATGAAAAAGCAGCTATACAAGGGCATATAGATGCACAATATAATGTGGGCATTATGTATGCAAGTGGGCGCGGAGTCGAAAAAAGTGATCAGTTTGCGATGATGTGGCTAGCCTCTGCAGCGAAACAGGGGGATAAAGAAGCGCGAAAAGTGCTGAATGGGCTTATTGATGGTACGTTAGACAATAAGAAAGAGGAGTCAAATCCAAAGACCAATGGGTCACATGAATTAACGATGATCAAACCAGTCCGATTTGAAGCGAAAGAAGGTGCTCTGATTTGTACAATGGCATTGGAACAGGGAAAATGCCGAAAGTTAGGGAAGAAACAGCTTTTTACCAGCCAATCCAAGCACGACGACTATTATAAAATCAGCGGAAGAATTACAGGACATGGCTGGGAATCGTACGCAGATGAAGGCTGGGTTCATGCATCAATGGTGGAACTGAAATAAAGAGGGGGAACCCCCCGCAAAGAAGGTTATTTAATAAAACTGCAGCAGTAATCACTGATGGTTTTGACTTTTAAATGAAATGCGCTATTGGCCTTCACTTCAAAACTTTGCGGACCTTGAATCGTGATCCATTCTTCGGAATCCGGAAGCTGAACCTCCATCTCTCCGCTCATTATTTCCATAATCTCTTTATCTCCGGTATTGAACGTATATTCACCCGGTAACATGATGCCGAGTGTTTTAATACTGCCATCGGCAAAGTGAAGGGTACGGCTGGTTGCTTTTCCGTCGAAATAGATATTGGCTTTCTTATCGGCAGTTACATTGGTAAATTGTGACATCGCTATGAGCTCCTGATTTTTTTTCGCTATTGTAGCGGATTGAGTTGTTGCTTGACCTTTTTCGGCAAATGGGCAAAAGGAAACGCAGTATCGGTTTTGACATTGCCATCTTCGGTAATGGTGACTTCCAGCGTCATCGTATCGCGATTGAAACTCACGAGATTAATCAGTTTGTCCCCTTCTTGGTAGCTGATACGCCGTGCTGTAAGATGGGTAAAAGGGGTGTGCTTTGGTCTATATCCCATAAATTCCGTTCTCCTTGATCGTTATTTTTCCCTGTTCACTCAATTCGGTGAGAGCAGCTTTGAAATTTTTTTTGCTTAATCCGAAGGCAGATTGGATTAACTCTGCGTCGCTTTTATAGTTATACGGAAGCATGCCGCCATTGTTTTGCAGTAGCTCATAAATTTTCGCCGCTGCTTGGCCCGCTTTGGCTTTGCCGACCATTTGAAGGGAAAGATCGAGCTTTCCATCTTCTCTGCGTTGTTTGATAAAACCGTTTTTGATTTCACCGACACGAACGGCTTCGAAAATTTCATTGGTATAGATCATCCCCTCGTAAAGATGGTTGACAATGGCTTTGTATCCCAGCGGTGTCTTTGCGATAATCATAAAGGAGACCGGCGTATTGGGATAAAATGTTTTGGGCGCCTCGATCAATGCGCTACTGATTTTTTCGGTTCCGACAAGACGGTTGGTTTTCTCATCCAATATAACCCGAATAAGTCGTTTTTCTCCGACCGTAAAGGGGCGTTTTTGAAGTGCTTTGGGGATAAAAAGATCTTTAGGCAATCCCCAATTGACAAATGCCCCGATAGGACTCGTATCAACGACTTCTACTAAAGCGATTTCATTGAGCATCGCTTTGGGCTTTACCGTTGTAGCGACAGGACGATCTTCGGAATCGGTGTAGACGAAAACGTCGATGGTATCACCGACATGCATAGAATCGGTCACATATTGATTGGGCAAAAGGATATCACTTTCATCCAGTGCACGCAAGAAAAGTCCAGGGGCGGTAACCCGATCGATAATGAGGATATTGATTTCCCCGATTTTTAGTGTTTCATTCATAGGTATAATTATATCGACTATTTGACTTTATGGGGCTAAGATGAGGATACTAATAACGGGGGCAAGCAGTGGACTGGGTAAAGCAATGGCGTTGCATTATGCGGCACAGGGTAATAAGCTCGTCCTTTTGGCCCGCCGTCAAGAGAAGCTAGAATCGCTGGCCCAAGCATGCAGGATGAACGGCGCTGAAGTTGAAATAATCGTTGCGGATGTGAACCAATTCGAGCAGATGGGTCTTATCGGGGAAAAATTATCAGGAGATAACATTGATCGCATTATCCTAAATGCAGGTATTTCTGTCGGCCATTCCGGGGGAGTAACCTCATTTGAGGAGTTTCACCGTCTGTTTCAGACCAATTTTTTGAGTATTCATGCGTTGTTGGAACCGATCATACCGGTCATGATGGATCGGCGCTGCGGAGAAATTGTCTTTATTTCATCTCTGGCGTCACTGATTTCAATGCCGACTTCGGTCGCCTACAGCAGTTCCAAACGAGCACTTAATGCGTATGCAGAAGGATTGCGATATCAATTGATTCCCTATGGTATTGAGGTAATGACGATTTTGCCCGGATTCATCGATTCGGAAATGACTCAGAAGAACCGGTTTAAAATGCCTTTTTTCCTCTCCACAAATGAGGGAGTGGCACGAATCGTAAAGGCAATAGAGAAAAAAAAGCGCTTTTATCCGTTTCCCTTGAGATTTTACTTAATGATAAAAGTCACATTGGCCCTTCCACAGTTCTTAAGAGATAGGATAGTAAACTTCACAAATTTTAAAAAGGGCGTATAGCCTGAACGCTCAAGGAAATAGTAATGGTCATCGACAGCGTTTGTACCTATTGCGGTGTGGGATGTGATATTTCCGCTGAGGTTGAAGATAATAAGATCCTGAAGGTCTTCGCCAAAGAAGAGGGGCTCGTTTCTCAAGGGCGGTTGTGTATTAAAGGAAAACAGGGATGGGATTTCGTAACGCATTCAAAGCGGCTGCGCAATGCACGTGTACGTAAATCTTTTTTAAATGCCAATGCAGCATTATTTGCTGATTTGGATATGGACTATCTTGAACCGATCGATCATGATTTCTATGAGATTAGTTACGAAAGTGCGTATGAATTAGCCGCACGCAAACTCAAATCGATTACGGATGAGTATGGCTCCCATTCATTCGCGGCTATTGGAGGTGCACGAACAAGCTGCGAAAGCTCGTATCTCTTTCAACATTTCACTCGTAATGTTGTCGGTTCCCCTCACGTTGATAACTGTGCACGCGTTTGTCATTCCCCCTCACTCAAAGGGATGCGTACGACCATTGGGGAAGGGGCTGCGACCAATCCATTTGATGATATCTATGAAACCGAATTTATGGTGGTTATGGGATCGAATACGACGGAAGGGCACCCTATCGTTGCTAATCGCATGCTTGATGTGATTAAGGAAAAAGGGATAGAACTGGCAGTACTTGATGTACGCAAAATCCAGCTTTCCAAATCGGCAACCCACCATTTGAGTATCCCGTATGAAGCCAATCTTATGATGCTAAACATGATGGCCTACGTGATCATTTCCGAAGATTTGGTGAATGTCGATTTTATTAACACACGTACCAAAGGCTATGATACGTATAAAAAATCGATTTTGAACGATCCGTATGCTAACCCTGATTTTTTAGGCCAAATTCCGGGATATGAAGCATTGGCCGAAGAGATCCGTACCGTTGCACGAAAATATGCGACACGCAAAAGTCTCTTTTTCTGGGGGCTTGGCATTACGGAACATCTGGATGGATCGTATGCGGTCATGGCGATTACCCATTTAGCACTGATTACAGGTAATATTGGTAAACGAGGGGCAGGATTGATGCCCTTGCGCGGACAAAATAACGTCCAGGGAACTTGTGATGTCGGAATGCTCCCGTATTATGCACCGGATTATCAACCGCCAAAAGAGATCGGGATGATGACCCCTGATTTAATCAATGCGATGATTGATGGCGGCATCAAAGCACTTTTTAACATCGGAGAAGATATTGCACATATCCATCCCAATCAGAACAAAATTCATGCAGCATTAAAAAATCTTGATTTGTTAATTGTTAATGAGTTATTTGACAACGAGATTACGAAATTCGCCGACATTATCTTCGGAGTTAAAAGTGCGTATGAAAAAACAGGGGTATATGTCAATGCGGAGCGTCGTCTGCACCTATCGCAGCCTTTGATTAATGTGACCATGCCGGATGACTGGGAAGTAATCGCTGAAATTTCAAAACGATACGGTATGGATTTAGGGTTCCAGAGTTCGAAGGATGTATGGGAGGCGGTACGGGTCGATGCTCCAAACCGTTTTGGCGGTGCCAGTTATGAAAAACTGGAAGCCAATCGGCTGCGTGGGCTTCAATGGCCTATACAGGAAGAGGATACTCCTGTTTTGCATATCCATGATTTCCGTACCAAAGACGGGATCGGTTCGTTTCGTTATAAGCAGTATGAACCTCGCGGTCAAGTGGAAGAACTTTTGCAGGCTCCAACCCATGAAGGGTATTATCTGACGACAGGACGGGTTTTGGTTCATTATAATAATGCGGCTCAAACCAACGCATGTGAAAAGCTCAGCCGAAGCCACAGCGAAGATATACTGCTTGTGAGTGTCGATGACGAGGAGTTTTTCGAATATAAAGATTTTGTTGTTTTGAAAAGCGAATACGGACAAAGTGCACCGTTGCGCGTGAAAGTCAGCACAACCGTGAAAAAAGGGACCCTTTTTACAACGTTTCATCATGCGAAAAGCCATATTAACTTTTTGTTTGGAGACGAACACGACGAATTGATTAAAACAGCACGATTCAAATCGATCAAAGTAGATATCGTTAAACCCGATTATTTGGATTAAACTGTGCATACCAAGGCAAGAGGAAATATTGCCGAAGAACGTGGGTGCGAATATCTTCGATCCAACGGATGCCGAATTATTGATCGAAACGTTTACAATCGATTTGGTGAAATCGATATTATTGCTCTCAAAAACAATGTCCTGCATTTTGTCGAGGTTAAAAGTGGTCTGAGCTATGAGCAGGCCATTTATAATATTACGGCGCATAAACTCCAAAAATTGAATCGAACAATCCAAACGTATCTTCAACAGAAAAAACTTAATGGCGATTATTGTGTTGATGCATTAATCGTTTCCAATGACGGGATTGAGTGGATTGAAAATATTACTTTGTAGCAATTGCTTGCGAAAATTGATGAGGTATACATAATAAGTCGTTTTAAAGAAAGGGGCGTTATAATGACT
>DASUMY010000170.1:0-2047 GCA_036277435.1 Sulfuricurvum sp. | reverse complement strand
CGGGGCATATCGTCTTCAAAATCGGCACTCACTTTGAACAGCGCTTTGAAATCCGGATCATAGTGATAGAGCAGATAATAAAAAATCCGCTCGCCGATCAAAACGACTTTGACATTCACGGGGATGGGTTCAGGTTCCAGTGTTGTGGTGCTGATCAGGGCATACTGCTGGGCAATCGATTCGATACGGACCTCTTTGGATTGCAATACCCGCTTGAGCGCTTCCCAGGCAAACGGCTGCATCAGCAGTTTTCGGACATCCAAAATGAGATAGCCTCCGTTCGCTTTATGCAGTGCCCCGGGTTTGATCATACTGAAATCGGTTACGAGGGTACCCATCTGGGAAATGTGTTCGACATTGCCGATGAGGTTGTTGTGATTGGGATTGTCTTCGTAGACAACGGGGGCCGCTTTTTTCCCGTTATGGGCGATAAAGACATTGACTCCATAGCGGCGAAACGAGGGGGTATAGTATTCGCGCATAAACGGGGGGATCTCCATCTCGTCGGGTTTGACGAGGAAATCTTGGACGTTTTTGATGACGTTGTCCTGAAGGTCATCCAGATAGCTCAAAATTTTTGGAATCGCTTTATAGGTGGTGCGCAGCTCTTCGAGGAGAGCTTTGAGCGTATCAGCGGTTGTTTTGCGGTCAAGTGCGGTAAATTCCCGCTGCAGATTTTTGCTTTGCTGACTCACTTCCCTCAGCGCTTCTTTGACAATCCCTTCAAATTCATTGAGTTTGGCGGTGATTGCCTCCTTTTCTTTTCCGCTAATTGCCTTGAACTCCTCGGCAGAGAGAATCTTTCCGTCAATCATGGGGACAAAGGTGACTCGGTTGGAGGATGCCGTATTCATCGCAATACCCAGACGTTCGGCATCTTTTTGAAGCCGCTGGAATATTTCGCTTTGCATGCCGATGTATTTTTGGCTGATGGATTCCCGGATGTTGCGGTATTCGTTGCTCTCGAAAACAGAGGGGAGAACGGTTTTGAGCAGTTCGATGAGCTCTGCCATATCCTCTTTGAATTGTACCGCAGTACCCGAAGGCATTTGTATGGCTATCGGCTTTCGGTAGTCTTTGAAATTATTGACATAGCACCAGTCGTCTGAACAGGATTCTGTATCGGCTTTTTTCTCTAAAAAAGAGGTGATAACAGAGTGCTTTCCGCTACCGGAGGGACCCATTGCATACAGATGGTATCCGTCTTGTTTGATGTTGGCGGCAAAATCTACAGCCGCCAAGGCGCTCTCCTGCCCGATACTATCCGATAGCGGTTCAAGTTCTTTCGTCGTTTTAAATTTCAGTAAGTGGCTGTCACACGCACGGTACAGCGTTGAAAAATGTAATGGTTCCCTCATAGCAATCATGTCCCTTTTGCAATTAAAAACATCTTCATTGTAGCATACGAAAATGAGAAAAGTACAAAAGGGCTATGGAGCAGCTTCCCACTCTTTCAAGGGGGTGTATTTTGCCCCCTCTGGGGACAATTCGCTATGATAAAGAACGATTTTGCTTTCGAGTTTTCCTATGGGGGTGATACGCAAGGCGGCCAGCCGCGCTGAAAAATTCTCGGGGTCAACGATCCTCTTGATTCGTATCAGGGTAACGTGCCATTGCATAGGGGTTATCGGAAGCTCGGTCACTGCCGCAATGTGTTCATAGAGGTTTTGGAGGGTAGGATTAGGCGTTATAGCGGCCAATATGCCGCTTCCGCTTAGATATTCCAGCCGCTGCAATTCGGAGGGGAGAAAGGTGAACTCAATCCCCTCCAGCCGTTTCAGCAGCTCTTGGAGGGTAAACCGTTTTCCAAAAAAGGCAACGGTTAGGTGAAGCTGGTGATCGGCAACCCATCGTCCCTGCACATACGGATGAATCTCATTACGGATGGTTTCATAATTGTAAAGGTGCACCGGAACGGCTAAAAAAAGACGAGGCATCCACACACCTTTCTTATCTTATTGGAATCGTTCCATTATAGTGCAATTTTTTAAACCGCGGCAGATACTTTCCCTTTCGCAGAAGTGATGCCGCAATATTCATAGTATTG
>DASUMY010000169.1:0-2535 GCA_036277435.1 Sulfuricurvum sp. | reverse complement strand
GCGATGGGGGATCCGAGGGATTTGAGGGCAACACGGATCTGGTGGGTTTTACCCGTATGGGGTTTGATGAGGAAAAAGCGTTCATGCGTGCGCAGGGCACAGCTGATAAACTGGGTGATGGCTGGATTTTCCATGGTGGTGAGGAGCTTATAATCGCCCCTGCGTGCACTGGCCATATCTCCCTTGACCCACCCTTGCTTCTTTTTAGGTTTGCGCATCGAGAGTGCAAGGTAATATTTTTCTACCTCCCGATTTTCAAACATTTTTCCAAATTTTGCAGCAACTTCGGAGCTTTTGGCAAATATCACCAATCCGGATGTCATTTTATCCAAGCGGTGGACGGGGAATAGGGGGATTCCTATTTTCTGGCTCATTTGGACAACAAACCCTGCCTCTTCTTCGGAGTGAAAATTGACTCCGGCAGATTTAGTCACAATGATAAAATCACTGTTTTCGTAGAGTGTCACAGCGATACTACGTCGGTTGATAGAAGGATTCGCATCGTATCGTAGGCATTACCAATCTCACCGACTTGCAACGATGAGGGATCGATCTCTAGGGCATTAAGACACAATCCGCAGCTGTAAATCGTTACACCGCGAGCACTCAGTGAGCGCAAAGAGCCGATGATATCGCTGTTTTCGGGTTGCGTGGTGAGCAAGACCCCTTCGTTCACGAAGATGATGTATTTGGGCAGTGCCTCAAATTCCAGTGTCGTTTTCAAAAAACCGTTCATCAGTTTTTTCCCCAATTCACCATTGCCGATTCGGTCGGTTTTGATAAAAAGGGTTCGATTTAAAAGAGCTTCTTCTTTCTTTTCAACAGAAAGATCACAGCCGAATCCCTTCACAATTTTCATCAGGGTGATGCCCTCAGGGAGCAGTTGAGATTCTTCGGTGCATCCTTGAGAGAGGGCAAAGCGTCGGCAGTTTTCGACGGACGAAACACTGTTAAGTTCAAGTTCGATGATTCCATCTTCGGTCAAAGCTTCGAGGGCTTTTTTGAGCTCCAATACGGGCTGAGGGCAGGCTAAGTCTTTGCAGTTGAGTTTCATTGGATTTTTCCTTTTTTAAAAATCAGATTATCCAGCCGCTCAATATAACAGAATTTTGGAGCATTGAGTGCGTATAAACCGTTTCCCTATCATCGGGATGTGAAACAAAGCTGAATTCTTCATTTTATTTGAAATGTCGACCAAGCAGTCTCTTTGAGCATAGTATAGATACGTAATTGTACCGTAATGGTGGTACAATCTGTGTGAATGGTGGTTTATTTTACCTTGATCATGGCAAGGAGGAAGGTTATGGAATCTAGTAGGTATACCTGTCCGATGCATCCCGAAATCGAGCAAATAGGGCCGGGAAGCTGTCCAAAGTGCGGGATGGCACTTGAACCTATGAGCGTACAATACGAAGAGGACACCTCCGAATACGATGCGATGATGCGCCGTTTTTGGATCAGCATCGTCTTCGCTAGCGCCGTATTCATTAGTGCGATGGGGTCAATGCTCCTGCCGCACTTCTTTTCCGCACTCATCACCCCCAAAACGGGCCAATGGGTCGAGATGATCCTCTCTATCCCCGTTGTATGGTGGGGGGGATCGATTTTTTATTTTCTCGCATGGGAGTCGATCCGCAACCGCAGCCTTAACATGTTCACCCTCATCGCGCTTGGGACGGGAAGCGCATGGATCTACAGCGCTGTTGCGGTCCTTTTTCCCGCACTTTTCCCCGAAAATCTCTCAATGCATGGGGTCATCCCCGTCTATTTCGAAGCGGCATCGGTCATCACCGCCCTCGTCTTGCTAGGGCAGGTACTGGAGCTGCGCGCCCGCAGCCGTACCAACGACGCGATCCGCCTCCTTCTCGGCCTCTCTCCCAAGAGTGCGCATTGTATCAATCCCGATGGAAGCGAAGAGGAGGTCTCCATCGAGACCCTTGTGATCGGTGATCGGCTCCGTATCCGACCGGGAGAGAAGATCCCCGTAGACGGTACCGTCATCGAAGGGGAGAGCCATGTGGATGAGTCGATGGTAAGCGGCGAGCCGATCCCCGTCTCTAAGACGGCAGGAGACCGCCTCATCGGCGCGACGATCAACACCACCGGAGGTCTCATTATGGAGGCGCAGAGGGTGGGAACCGATACGCTCCTCTCGCAGATCGTCTCCATGGTGTCGCAGGCGCAGAGAAGCCGCGCTCCGATCCAAAAAACGGCCGATCGGGTGTCGGGGTATTTTGTCCCCATTGTCATCGCGATCAGTGTTTTCACCTTTATCCTTTGGTATTTTTTCGGACCCGAACCCTCACTCGGTTATGCTCTGGTCAACGCGGTGGCGGTGCTAATCATCGCTTGCCCGTGTGCTCTGGGGCTGGCTACTCCAATATCGATTATGGTGGGGATGGGCAAGGGGGCTACGATGGGAGTCCTCATCAAAAATGCCGAAGTGCTGGAGATGATGGAGAAGGTCGACACCCTCGTCGTGGACAAAACGGGAACCCTCACCGAGGGGAAACCTAAACTTATCTCGATCATCAC
>DASUMY010000168.1:0-14124 GCA_036277435.1 Sulfuricurvum sp. | reverse complement strand
GGTCGTTCGCGTAATATGCAAAACCCCAAAACATAAACAGAGACAAGGATAAGCATGGCACGTATTGCTGGTGTGGACTTACCTAAGAAAAAACGTTTGGAATATGCATTAACCTATATCTACGGTATCGGTTTACATACTTCACGCAAAATTTTGGATGCAACAGGACTCGATTACAACAAGCGTGTATTCGAACTCAGCGAAGATGAAGCGGCTACAATCGCTAAAGAAATCCGAAGCAGCGGTATCGCTGTAGAAGGTGACCTTCGTAAACAAGTCGCTATGGATATCAAAGCGTTGATGGATCTTGGTTCTTACCGTGGTCTTCGTCACCGTAAAGGTCTCCCATGCCGTGGTCAAAAAACCAAAACCAATGCTCGTACACGCAAAGGTAAAAAGAAAACCGTCGGCTCAGCCACAAAGTAAGGGATTAGAGTATGGCAAAAAGAAAAGCAACCCGTAAAAAAATTGTAAAAAAGAATATTGCTAGAGGTATCGTTCATATCCTTGCAACATTCAATAATACTCTTGTAACGGTAACAGATGAAATGGGTAACATGATCGCATGGAGCTCAGCTGGTGCACTAGGTTTCAAAGGATCAAAAAAATCTACCCCTTTTGCTGCGCAACAAGCAGTAGAGTCGGCGTTAGAAAAAGCAATGGTCCACGGAATCAAAGAAGTGGGAATTAAAGTTCAAGGTCCAGGTTCTGGTCGTGAAACTGCAGTTAAAAGTGTTGGTGCAATCGAGGGTTTACGCGTTTCTTTCATGAAAGACGTTACTCCACTACCACATAATGGTTGTCGCGCACCTAAGCGCCGACGTGTTTAAGGAGTTTTGTAATGGCAAGATATAGAGGACCCGTAGAAAAAATCGAAAGAAGATTCGGTGTTAGCCTTGGTTTAAAAGGTGAGCGTCGTCTTGCAGGTAAAAGTGCTCTTGACAAGCGTCCATACGGACCAGGTCAGCACGGTCAGCGTCGTACAAAAATTTCTGAATACGGTACACAGCTTCGCGAAAAACAAAAAGCGAAATTCATGTACGGTTTGAGTGAAAAACAAATGCATTCATTGTTTGATGAAGCAAAACGTCGTCATGGTAACACCGGTACTAACTTGGTATTGCTTCTTGAGCAGCGTCTTGATAACGTGGTATACCGCATGGGCTTCGCAACGACTCGTCGTTTTGCGCGTCAATTGGTAAATCATGGTCATATTTTGGTTGATGGCAAGCGTGTTGATATTCCATCTTTCCGCGTTAAACCGGGCCAAAAAGTTGAAATTATTGAGAAAAGCAAAAAGAACAACCAAATCGTTCGTGCGGTTGAATTAACCAATCAAACTGGTATTGCGGCATGGGTTGATATTGACCAAGCTAAAGTATTTGGTATCTTTACACGTCTTCCTGAGCGTGAAGAGATTGTTATTCCTGTAGAAGAACGTCTAATCGTCGAGCTTTACTCGAAATAATAACTAAAGAAAGGGCAGTCAGTATGAAAAAAATTAAAACATCTCCGCTTCTTCCTAAAGAGTTTGTTGTTGAGCAAATCAGCGCAAACGAAGCGAACATAATTGCGTATCCGTTTGAAACAGGATATGCAGTTTCGATTGCCCACCCGATTCGCCGCTTTTTGTTAAGCAGTTCAGTCGGTTTTGCTCCAATCGGTATTAAAATCGAGGGTGCCAAGCATGAGTTTGACTCTGTGCGCGGTATGCTTGAAGATATTTCTGATTTTATCATCAACTTGAAAGGGATTCGTTTTAAATTAAAAAACGGTCTTAAAGAGAAAGAGATCAACTATACTTTTGCAGGCCCTTGCGAAATACATGGTAGTGATTTGGAAAATGATGATGTCGAAGTGGTTACCCCTCATGGATTTTTGGCTACGTTGAATGAAGATGCAACTCTTAATTTCAGTGTCAAAATTCACCAAGGTATGGGTTATACGCCAAGTGAAGATATTCGTGACATGTTGAGCGATGGGTATATTGCACTTGATGCATACTTTACTCCGGTTCGTCGTGCTACGTACGCTATCGATAACATCTTGGTTGAAGATAATCCTAACTTTGAAAAAGTGATCATTAATATCGTTACTGACGGACAAATCTCTCCAGTAGATGCATTTAAAAATTCGTTAGACGTTATGTATGCTCAAATGGCTGTTTTTAACAGCGAAGTGAGCATCAAAACAACTAGCGCTGCTGTTGAGAATTCAGATGAGCATCCGGAACTTAAACGTCTTGGTGCACGTATTGAAGAACTTGGGCTAAGTGCACGCAGTTTTAACTGTTTGGACCGTTCCAATATCAAATACATCGGCGAAATCGTTATGATGAGCCAAAATGATTTGAAAGAAGTAAAAAACCTTGGTAAAAAATCGTTTGAAGAGATTTTAGAAAAAATCAATGAATACGGTTATGCTGTAGGGCAAGAACTCGCGGATGATTTAATCGGCGCGATCAAAAAGAAAATCGAAGCTGAATAAGCTTTAATACAATAGAGGAAGTATCTCATGAGACATCGTCACGGATACCGCAAATTAGGTCGAACAAGCTCACATCGTGCTGCTTTGTTGAAAAACCTTAGCATTGCGTTGATTGAACACGGCAAAATCGAGACAACTTTGGTTAAAGCTAAAGAAGTACGCTCATTTGCTGAAAAATTAATTACTACTGCACGTGTTGCTGATGCAAACGCTCACCGTGCTATCTTTGCTGCACTTCAGAATAAAGAAGCAACAAAATTGCTTATTAATGAAGTTGCTCCAAAATATACTGAGCGCAACGGCGGTTATACCCGTATCGTTAAAACTCGTATTCGTCGTGGTGATGCAACACCTATGGCATACATTGAACTCGTATAACGAGTTCAATACTTCTCATCTCTTATCTGCTTAAAGCAAACTTCGCTCTAAAATTATCGAGTTCTTGTTAGTACATGTTTAGTCCAATTCCCCTATATTGTCATATTCATTTTCCATATATAAGGTAATACTCCTATGATCCCATTTTCTGATGAAGAGTTGATGCAACCCGTTCGCCATGTTATTGATAAAGTTCGTCCCAGTTTAGCGCTTGATGGAGGGGACATAGCATTTTTGACCGTCAAAAACGGTACCGTTTATGTTCAACTGCAAGGGGCATGTGTAGGATGCGGCAGTAGTGGCAATACCTTGAAATATGGAGTTGAGCGTCAGCTTCGAATGGATATACATCCCGAATTAACGGTTATAAATGTTCCACATGGGATGGAAAATCAAATCGATACATTATAATTTCGTTATGATGTCGATATATATTTAGTATTACGAGGAGGGAGTCCATGAATCTTCAAACCTTATCAAAAACCCTCAATCAAGCCAACGAATATTTTTTAGCGGGTCAATACCCCGAAGCACTGCGTGAGTATTCATTAGCATTGGAAAATAATCCCTCATCAAGAGAAGCCTATAACGGTGTTATTTTGGCTGATATGGCGATGAGCGGAGAGAACGGGGCAGAAGCTTTGTTTGATTATTACACCATACTTCGCAGCGAAGACTCAGCGCAGGCGGATACGATTATTTCTGAAATTCTGGATACGATGGATGGGACGCTGGAGCAGCTGAGCGGTTTATTTGACCAGACTATCAAAGAACGCTTGGCATATGAAGACGGTATCTTGTATAACGAATTTAAAGAACTGGTTCAAAACGAAAACAATTTTAATCTTATTTTTGAAAATATTATGTTTTCAACACGGGTTATCATTACTGAAAAAGAAGATTTTGTTGATTTTCTCGATAGTTTGATTCATCACGGGTATAAAGAGATGGCGTTAAGTTATTTAGAAAGTGCATTGGGGGTTTACCCTAATGACAAGCAATTGCGTAATTTACTCCGTCGTTTAGCAAAAGGAAATGCACTTGAAAATTGAACTCTCGGGACAACCGTATCGCTTTATCTCTGAAAATTCGGCAGATTGTTCGGATCAATGTGCTTTTTTGTTGACAAAACAAAATGAAAAATACAAAGAGGACGCATTACGTAGAGGTGCGCATAGCATTGTTACGCCTGAAACGTGCTGGATGATATTTGGTCTGCATCGTATTAAAGTTATCGGGATTACAGGGACGAACGGTAAAACAACAACGGCCAGCGCTATTTATTCGATTCTTTTGGATTTGGGCCATAAAGCTGCCATGCAGGGGACTCGCGGATTCTTCATGAACGATACGGTTGTTGAGGGGAAAACACTCACGACGCCAACGGTTATGAACACCTATCGTCACATGCTGCAGGCTATTCAAGAAGGATGCGAGTATTTTGTCATGGAAGTCAGTTCCCATGCGATTGAGCAGGAACGGATTGCGGGGATACAGTTTGCCTTAAAAATTTTAACGAATATCACGCAAGATCACCTCGATTACCACAACAGTCTTGAAGAGTATATCCGGATTAAAAACCTATTTTTTCAAGATGAGAGTAAAAAGCTCATCAATAAAGATGAAGCTAGAGCCGACTTTAACATTAAAAATGCGTTTACCTACGGTGTAGAGAATCCGGCTACCTATAAAATATTGGCCTATTCGCTTAACAACGGGATCAGTGGCGTTTTGAAGCATTTTGAGGAAATGGTAACGTTTGAAACGTCGTTACACGGGTTTTTCAATCTTTATAATATTACCGCTGCTATGGCAGCTGTGCATTTGGTTACGGGTGACAGCTTTGAAGCGATTACTGAAGCAGTGGAGAATTTTGGCGGTGTCAGCGGACGGATGGAAGTCGTCAGCGAATCACCGTTGGTGATTGTCGATTTTGCCCATACGCCCGATGGAATGATGCAAGTATTGAATGCATTAAAAGAAAAAGAGGTGCTGGTCGTTTTCGGTGCCGGTGGAGATCGCGATCGTACCAAACGTCCTATGATGGGAAAAGTAGCGGCATCGTATGCGAAAAAAATTTATGTCACCAGTGACAATCCCCGTTTTGAAGATCCGGATATGATCATAGCCGACATATTGGCCGGGATTGAGGATCAGAGCAACGTATATGTTGATGTGAATCGTCGCAATGCGATCGCCAAGGCGTTGAGTGAGCGGGAAGGGGATGAAGTGGTTTTGATATTGGGGAAAGGGGATGAAACAACCCAGACCATATATGATAAGCAGTTCCCTTTTGATGACCGGATTGTGGCTAAAGAGCTTTTGGAACAACTTTAAAGCGACGCTGAAGTTAAAGCGCTGTTTTTAAAGCTTAATACGCACGATTCGAATTTGGCTATAATTCCATTTAATTTTAAAAGTGCAACTGCACAAAATCAATACAGGAGCGTGTTATGGGTGTCCCACAACCAGCGTTTTATATTTTCAAATGTGAGCAAAGTTCCCCTCCGGGCATGCCGAAGCCGAGCTGTGTTAATCCTCAGACACAAGATCTTTTCCAGCATTTGGCGCAAACATTAATGCAAAAAGGGATTATCGGAACGGTTCAGCCGATCCGTACCGCCTGTTTGAATCGTTGTAATGTAGGTCCAATTATGTTGGTTGAACCGGGACATGTTATGTATTCAGGGTTGACGAAAGAGAAAATTACGGAAATTATTGATCGTCATATTATCGGTGGCGAAGTTGTTCAAGAGTATGTCATCCCCTCAGATCTATGGGATGCACCGATTACTCCTGAAGCCATGATGAAGCAGATGGGGCGCTAATCGATGTTAATCGAAATGCTTTACAGCAAAATTCATCGCGCTACAGTAACCGATGCCAATCTTAATTACGTAGGTTCGATCACGATTGATGAGGAGCTTTTAGAAGCGTCTAAAATGCGTGTCGGTCAGAAAGTCGAAATTTTGAACATCAATAATGGGGAACGTTTTTCTACCTATGTTATTTTAGGAGAACGGGGTCAGCGTGATATCTGTCTCAACGGTGCCGCTGCCCGCAAAGTACACAAGGGGGACAAGATTATTATTGTCGCCTATGCAACGTATAATGACACCGAGCTTGAAACGTACAAACCTACGGTTGTTTTAGTCGATGACGAGAATACCATTACCGAAGTGATAGAACAGATTTAATGGTTGACGAATTGGATTCGTTTGACGCTAAATAAAGTTCCTTCATGATAGAATTTCACTAAAAAAATAGTGGGGATCATGGAGCACTTCGAAGCCTTTTTAGTAGCACACTTACCGGTATCCTCCAGCTTTCATCCCCACTATGAGTCATCATTGCGTCACATGTTAGTAGGCGGAGGGAAGAGATTCCGCCCTGCGCTGTTGTTAGGGGTGGTTCGCGCGTATAATCCGTTGATGCTTGAAAATGCCTATCCTGCTGCATTGGCAATAGAGCTGCTGCACACCTACTCTTTGATACATGATGATTTACCGGCGATGGACAATGCGGATTTACGCCGCGGCAGTGTTACCTTGCATAAAATGTACGATGAAGTTACCGCAATATTGGCGGGGGATGCCCTAAATACCTATGCTTTTGAAATATTGAGCAATGCACCCTTAAGCTCAGGCGTTATCGTCAAGCTGGTCAGAGAACTTTCACACAACGGCGGTTTGAACGGTATGGTTCTGGGTCAGGCAATTGATTGTTATTTTGAAAATCAGCGGCTTACTCTGGAACAGGTGAAAATGCTTCACATTCACAAGACAGGGAAGCTGATTGCCGCATCGCTGAAAATGGGTGCATTGATTGTAGGGGATGATGATCTGGCAAATGAACTGTATGATTTCGGGATCAATTTAGGATTACTGTTTCAAATACAAGACGATATTTTGGATGTAACCCAAGATTCCGCTGCTGCTGGCAAAACAACACAAAATGATGAAGCCAAAAACAGTTTTGTAACATTGCTCGGATTCGACAATGCGATGAATGAGGCAAATACGCTTGCCGATAAATTGATACAACAGATGGAAAGTTTTGATGAGAATTTGCATCGCGAATTGTCACCAACACTTACCAAATACATTAACCGACACAAGGAATAAAGAATGAGCAGTAATGTAATGCGTCAAAAGATGGCCGACACTATCCGATTTTTAGCAGCCGATATGGTGCAGCAGGCGAACTCGGGCCATCCGGGTGCTCCGATGGGATTGGCAGATATTGCCGTAGTATTGTCTGAATATATGAGCCATAATCCTAAAAATCCTACATGGCTCAATCGTGACCGTCTTGTTTTTTCCGGCGGTCATGGAACGGGCTTAATATATTCACTCAATTATCTATGGGGCTACGGACTCGAAATTGAGGATCTCAAACAATTCCGCCAGCTTCACTCAAAAACACCGGGACATCCTGAATACGGTCATACTCCGGGCATTGAAATCACCACGGGTCCTTTGGGGCAGGGGATTGCCAATGCAGTCGGTTTTGCGATGGGGGCAAAATATGTCGGGAACAAAGTAAATTCCGAAACAGCGGCACTCATCGATCACACGGTGTATTGTCTGTGCGGTGACGGTGACTTGGAAGAGGGGATCAGCTACGAAGCGTGTTCAATTGCCGGACATATGGGATTGGACAATTTGGTGTTGATCTATGATTCCAACCGTATTACGATTGAAGGCTCTACGGAGCTAAGTTTGAGTGAAAACATGCGGGACCGTTTTGAATCTCAGAATTGGGCCGTTTTAGAAATTGACGGCCACAATTTTGATGAAATCGATGGCGCTTTGGTACAGGCCAAAACAATTGCACGCCCTGTATTGATTATCGCGAACACTGTCATTGCCAAAGGGGGCGGCAAGATGGAAGGGTCACATCATGCCCATGGTGCACCTTTGGGGCATGATGTTATCAAAGCAGCCAAAGCTGCGGCCGGATTTGATCCGGAAGCTACTTTTGCCGTTCATGCGGATGTTCTTGAGCGATTCCGCTGTGCGATTGAAAAAGGGGATTTGGCCGAGCGCGAATGGAATCACCGACTTAAAGAGCTTCCGTTGATGGAGCAAAATGAGGCGTACGAGCAATTGTTGAATCCTGATTTCAGCCGTATTGCTTGGCCTGTATTTGAAAAAGCCGATGCGACGCGCAATACGAACGGCGTGATTATCAATGCGATCGCCAAAGCTATCCCGGGATTTTTAGGAGGCTCGGCTGATCTTGCTCCATCGAATAAAACAGAGCTGACAAACATGGGTGAATTTCCTGTCGGAAAAAATATCCATTTTGGAATTCGCGAACATTCAATGGCATCGATTACCAATGCGATGGCTTTGTATGGCCCGATTATCCCATTTAGTGCTACCTTTTTTGTTTTTAGCGATTACCTTAAACCATCAGCCCGTATCGCGGCCCTCTCAGGGATTCAACATTTCTTTATTTGGACGCATGACAGTATCGGGGTTGGGGAAGATGGTCCTACCCATCAGCCGATTGAGCACTTAAGCCAATTTAGAGCGTTGCCTAATTTTTACGTTTATCGTCCGGCAGATGGGAGAGAGAATGTAAAGTCGTGGCAAAAAGCCCTTTCAATGAAAACATCACCCAGCGCATTTGTCTGTTCACGCCAAAATTTGCCGGTATTATCAGCGCCGGTGTACGGGGATGTTGAAAACGGCGGCTATTTGTTGGCTGAAGAAGCGAATGCAACCGTTACCTTGATGGCATCCGGTTCTGAGGTGTCGTTGGCATTGGCAACCGCCGCAGTCTTGAAAGAGCGCGGTGTGAGTGCCAACGTTGTCAGCGTGCCGTGTTATGACCTTTTGATCGAACAGCCGCAATCGTACATTGATACGATTATCAAACCATCAACGAAAAAAATAGCGGTTGAAGCGGCTCGCGGACTGGAATGGTACCGTTTTGCGGACATCGTCGTAGGTATGGACAGTTTTGGGGCCAGTGCCCCTGCCGATCAGCTGTTTGAATATTTTGGATTTAGCGCTGAAGCCATCGCTTCACGCGTCTAATCATGACCGATTCCCCTGAATATTTAGAAAAAAAAGCGTTTTTTGATTCGTTGATTACCCTTTACGGGCGTAACGTGGCCGTTGAAGTGTTGCGAGACAAGACGATTGAAATACATAAATTACACCTCTCTAAAAGCAATCGCAGTGATGAAACGATTGAAGAGATTTTAGCATTGGCACAGGCGCGTGGCATTGAGATTAAATATCATACCAAAGAGTCGCTTTCCCGAATTTCGAAAAACAGTGCGCAAGATCAAGGGGTTGCGATCGATGTTCATTCAACTACCTATCGTCATGTCCGATCCATCAGCGAAGACTTTCCTCACAATTTCCGATTATTGGCACTGGATGGGATTAACAATCCGCAAAACCTAGGGATGATTGTCCGCTCGGCTGCTGCGAGTAAAATAGACGGTATTGTGCTTCCTCGCAAAAATAGCACCAAATTATCACCCTTGGTGATGAAAGCAAGTGCCGGTACGCTTTTTAAAATTCCTATCTATTATTGCAATACGTTGGAAGAAATAGTTGACTTAAGGGATACGGCGATTATTACCCTCTCTTCTCATGCGTCAGATGATATCTATTCACTGAAAATTCCCGATCGTGCGATTTTTGTACTGGGAAATGAAAGTGAAGGGGTGAGTGATACGGTTATGGCAGCATCCACCCTGAGCGTTTCGATACCGATGTACCGGGGGGTGGAATCGCTCAATGTTGCCGTCACGGCAGGGATTGTCAGCTTCCTGCCATAAGGGTATAAGGTCGTCGGATATTTTCTACGACTTCACCGACGCTCATATTACGGCTTTTACGAAAAAATTCCCGCCCCTGAAAATAGATCAATACCGTTGGAATTGCAAATACGCTAAAATAGGAAGCAATTTCGGGTGTTTGTGAAATATCGATACTTTCCACGACAAACGTATCAAATTCGTTCATGACAGCATCGGTTAGCTTGGGTTTAAGTGCATGGCAGACATTGCATGTAGGGGCACTGAAATAGAGCATGACAGCATCATTGTTTTGTAATGTAGTTTGAATGGTTTGAAGAGTTTGCATAAAGGCATTATATCGTATGAAGTTTTACAGAGCTTATGTAGAAGTAACCAATGTATGCGGGTTGGCATGCAGTTTTTGCCCTCCCAAAATGCAGCCGACAGTGACAATGCCTTTGCCGTTTTTTGAATCTGTTTTAATGCAGCTGAGAACCTATACCGATGAGCTGGCGCTTCATGTGATGGGAGATCCGATGGTATTGTCCAATTTGGATGATTATTTGGAATGTGCCCATAGATTGCATTTTAAAGTCATGATAACCACGAGCGGATTTTATCTTGATACGTCACGCCGAGAAATGGTGTTTCACCCTTCCATCAAGCAAATCAATATTTCACTTAACAGTTTTAATAAGAATAGTGTTGCGCGGACGTTTGATGATTATATACAGAATGTTTTAGCACTATGTGATCAGAAGCTCTCCGGTGAGCATGATTTTTTTATCAATTTACGATTATGGAACTTGGATGAAGCGTGCAGTGAAGAAACGTTTAACCATCAACTTTTTGATGTGCTGGAAGAACACTTTTCACTTGGGAGAGGTTATATTCATAACTCGATGAGTGGAGAACGTCAAGGAATTCGGCTGGCATCCAAGATATTACTCCACTTTGATCGTTATTTTGAATGGCCAAAATTACAGAATAACGTTATAGGGGATGGATACTGCCAGGGTTTAAGCCGCCAAATCGCTGTTTTGGCAGACGGTCGGGTGGTGCCATGCTGTTTGGATGGAGAGGGGATAATGGAACTGGGTAACCTACATAGGACAAATTTGGGTAAAATTCTCACATCAGAACGTGCGGTAGCTATGGTTGAAGGATTTAAAAAAGGTCTAGCAACGGAAGAATTGTGTCAAAAATGCAGTTACAAAGAGCGATTTGAGAAAGGATCATACTCATGATTAAATGTTTTGTGAAAAATGAAAATGCTATTGCATTAATCGACACCATGTCCGACCTCGATGGAGATATCATTGAAAAAGTAATTTGGGTTGATATGCTAATGCCGACGTTAGATGAAATTGTTTTCATTGAAAACACGTTTGGTATTAAATTTCCGACAAAACAAGAGACCGAAGAGATTGAGATCAGTTCGCGTTACTGGGAAGAGAACGATAAAATTGAAATAAACAGCTATTTTTTGGTGAGTTCCGCTCAGCATTCTTATAATGAAACGGTCTCGTTCATCCTCTATAAAGATCTATTGATTTCCATTCGGTATGCGTCATTGTATACCTTTGAAGAGTTTAACCGTAAATTTTACGCAACGCCGAAGCAGTTTGAGACCGGATATGATATTTTTTGTAATCTGATTGATATACGGATCGATGCCGATGCGGATATTATCGAAAAACTCTCCAAAGATATTACGAAACTGCGAAAACACGTTTTTACCGATTATACCAATGATGATGAAGAGATATTGGAAAAAATTTCCTCCTGCGAAGATCTGAATATGCAAATACGGGAAAATCTGAATGATAAACAGCGGATTTTGAGCTCTTTTTTAAAATCAAACAAATATAAATCATCGCTCAAAAATGATGTAACCATCATGCTTAAAGATATTAAATCGCTGATTGATTACACGGACTTCAATTTTGAACGTTTGGATTACCTGCAAAACATATTCGTCGGTATTTTGAGTATTCAGCAAAATAAAGTCATTAAAATTTTTACGATTGTAAACGTTATCTTTCTCCCTCCAACCTTGATTGCGAGTATCTACGGAATGAACTTTCAAATTATGCCGGAACTAGGATGGCAATTCGGGTACGGCTTTTCGGTGTTTTTGATGATCTGTTCGTCAATTCTCCCTATTTACATTTTTAAGCGTAAAGGGTTAATTTAAAAAATCATCTTCCCATAGAGCGATTATGGTACTATATGATTATTGAATAATCATGCATTTTATATCATCAAAGGATAAAGAATTGGACAGGCGGATACGCTATTTTATTGAAGATTATTGGGACATATTTATAGGAATAAGTTCCATTTTACTTGCGGTTTTCTTTCATTCCAAAGGCGATCAGATGATGGCAACGCTATTCGCGGCTGTCGGTATCGCTGCACTCTCGTTGACCGTGGCTGAGGTCGCTGATATACTTTCCGAGCGTCTGCATGAACCGTATGGCAGCTTTGTTCTGACCTTCAGTGCCGTCATTGTAGAAATTGTTTTACTGTATGTGATTTTACTGGAAGTACGCCACAGCCCTGAAGTATTGGAAACGGTGAAAGGGGGAATTATCTCTGCTGTGATTGTTGACTTGAATGTTCTATTGGGGCTTGCCGTTTTTTTAGGCGGCCTAGCCTTTACTCAGCAGCAACACAATAAAGAAACTTCCAGTGCGTACAGTACCGTTTTATTCGTCGCTTCATCGGCTCTTTTGGTCCCGGGGCTATTGAGCCATACGGATCATGGATCTGCAGCATTGACACAGGTGAGTCATCTTATCGCCGGCGTATTGCTCTTTTTTTACATTATTATTTTCATTTTTCAAACCCGAACCCATACCCATTTTTTCAAAGCAACGGCACGAAGCCGTTTTTTTCGTCTGAAACGGAAGATTCAAGAAGAAGAGGGTGAAATCGATGAAAGTGAATCGAGTGATTATATTTTCGAGCATTTGAGTACAGCAGTTAATTTTGTTGCTATTTTTATTTTGATCGGTGTTATTGCCTTCGGGGCAGAGATTTTTGCCGGTGATGGGGTGAAAGTTGCTCGTGAATACGGTATATCTGCCGGATTAGCGGGATTGGTCATTGCCATCATCAGTGTATCCCCTGAGATTTTTACGGCGGTACGTGCGGCTCGAAACGATCAAATTCAGAGGGTTGTCAATATCGCGATGGGAGCATCAACGGTTTCAATTATTCTGACGGTACCCATTTTAATGCTGTTGGCCTATTTTTCTGGGATTAACTTGACCCTCGATTTTAATCCGCTTCAGATAGGGGCGTTGCTACTGACCATTTTGCTGGTTTGGAAAACAACAGAAGAGGGGGAAACCAACTATTTTGAAGGGGCTTCCCATCTTATGTTTTTTCTCAGTTATGCGATTATTGCGACCTATTACTGATGGTTATTTTATTTTCGCCCAGTGAAGGAAAGCGCAAAGGGGGGGATGGCCCTTCCCTTGTTCCCTCTTCATTTCTATTTCCTGAACGTTTTACACAGCGGATGGCTGTCCTTGAGCAGTATCAGACGATTATACAGAAGGGAAACATAACTGAACTGAGCGATCTGTTCGGGATCAAAGATGAAAAAGAATTTCAACGCTACACCCATTCTTTGGATACCGCCGCTACAATGAAAGCGATAGAACGCTATGATGGAGTTGCGTACGACTATCTCCAATACCATCAACTTGAAAAGCAAGCACAAGAATACATCGATCGCAACGTTATTATCTTTTCCAACTTGTTTGGACCGATCCGTGCAGCAGATATGATTCCCGATTATAAACTAAAGCAGGGGAGTTCGATCGGAACTTTTGCTCCGGAAAAATTTTACAAAAAACATTTTAGCGATGTGCTTGATCAGATGATCGGCAAGCAAGACGTATTGGATTTGCGAGCGGGGTTTTATGATAAATTTTATACGTGTGTTCATCCCCCGACGACGTTGAAGTTTTTAAAAGAGGGAAAAGTGGTCAGCCACTGGGCCAAAGCCTATCGCGGTATCGTGCTGCGAGAAGCAGCGAAATATCAAATAGACTCCTTAGCCGATTTTTTAGCGCTAAGGATCGAAGGGCTGGAATTGCTGGAAGTGAATGAAACCGCCAAAAAACGAGAGGTTATTTACACAATAGGATAAAATACCAAAATGCTCTTGACTTTTAATTCAAGAGTGTATATAATTTCAGCTCCATTTCGGACATGCCGGCATAGCTCAGTTGGCTAGAGCAGCTGATTTGTAATCAGCAGGCCCGGGGTTCAAATCCTCGTGCCGGCACCATTGAACGAAATCGGAACGCATTACATTTATCAGTGTTAGACCAGATTATGGCCGTGGTGAGATACTCAAGTGGCCAACGAGGGCAGACTGTAAATCTGCTGATTTTTATCTTCGAAGGTTCGAATCCTTCTCTCACCACCATCTGCGGGAATAGCTCAGTTGGCTAGAGCGTCAGCCTTCCAAGCTGAAT
>DASUMY010000167.1:0-2133 GCA_036277435.1 Sulfuricurvum sp. | reverse complement strand
GTTTTCAGCTCTTTCATCCCCTCTTCATACGCCTTAACACTCTCATTCATCGGCAATGCCGGATCCATCAGCTTTTCTAAAATGGCTTTGGCGTGGGTGATTTTATCTTCAAAACTCTCTTCTGCTAACATAGTGCATCCTTTACATACTGCTCAATCTTATCGATTTCGACCAAAAAAGCATCGTGGCCATAATCGCTTTGAATCTCAATGAAATCGACATTCTCTTTTCCGATCGATCGCATCGTCTTCGCGATATGTTCCATTTCAGAGGGCAAAAAGAGAAAATCTTTTTCAAAACCGATCAGATACAATTGGGCATTCATTTTGAGCAATGCTTCCTCAAGCGAATCAAACCCTCTGGAGAGATCATGAATATTGATCGCTTTGGTGATATACAAATACGATAAAGGGTCAAACCACTTCGTAAAGTTGTACCCGTTATACTCCAGATACGATTCAATCTGAAACTTTCCGAAAAGTTCAAAGAGACCGTCGTTGCGTTTATATTCCCGTCCGAATTTTCGTTCCATCGATTGGGGGGATAAAAAGCTGATGTGCCCCGCCATACGCCCTATCGCCATTCCGCTGAGGCCGTTTTTATGAATGGTTTCAGGATCATAATACCCGTTTTTAAACTCGGGGTCTTTGAGTATCGCCTCTTGTGCGACTTTATTAAAGGCAATCGCCCAGGCTTGCGTTGCGGAGGTTGTCGCCATCGCAATGATTTTTTTAGCAAAATTAGGGAAAAAAACACCGAACGCTAACGCCTGCATCCCCCCCATGGAGCCTCCGATGATGGCATGAACTTCATGAATTCCCAACCGGTCAAACAAAATACGCTGTGCTTTGACCATATCCAGTATTGTCACGACCGGAAATTTATAGCGATACGGCTCATTATAGGGGTATCGCAATGACATCGGTCCCGTTGAACCGAAACAGCTTCCGATAACATTCGTACAGATCACGAAAAAATGGTCGGTATCGACCGCTTTTCCAGAACCTATTAAACCGTCCCACCATCCGGGCTTGTTGTCCCCTTCATAGGTGCCAGCAGCATGATGAGAACCCGTCAGCGCATGGCAGACCACAATAACGTTGTCTTTTGCCTCGTTCAGCTGTCCATACGTTTCATAAACAATATCGTAGGGTTCCAAAATACGGCCGCTCTCTAAATAAAGAGGGTTCGTAAAATGTTCCGTGTGCGTTTGGAGATGTAACATATCGCCCTTTACGCGTCCAATGCCTGTGCCAAATCGGCAATCAGATCAGCACTGGCTTCCAGACCGATACTCAAACGGATCAATCCCGAGGGGACACCGCACGCAACGAGTTCTTCAGCGCTTAGCTGCTGGTGTGTTGTGGATGCCGGATGGGTGATAATCGATTTGGAATCCCCGATATTAACCACCAGCGAAAACAATTTTGTCGCATCAACTATCTGCTTCGCTTTGTCCAAACTTTCCACTTCAAAACTCAACAAGCCGCTTGCCATACCGCCATCAAAATACTTTTGCGCATTCACATAGTTGGCGTTGCTTTTCAGCCCCGGATAATTGACTTTTTTCACCAGCGGATGCCCTTCCAAAAATTCGGCAACGGCAAGAGCGTTACGAGAGTGTTCTCGCATACGAAGGGCCAATGTTTCGATCCCTTGAATAAAGAGCCACGAGTTAAACGGAGAGACCACTGCCCCCAAATCACGCAGCAGCGACAAACGTGCTCGGAGGGTGTACAAAGGCAACGGGACATCAACATAGACTAACCCGTGATAACTTTCATCCGCCTCATTAAACTGAGGATAACGGGGATTGGCACGGATAAAATCAACCAAATCCGGACGCTCAACCATAATTCCGCCGATCGCTAATCCCTGCCCCGTCGTGTATTTACTCGCACTGTGTACGACAACATCCACGCCGTATTCAAAAGGACGGCACAAAACAGGGGTCGCCACGGTGTTATCGACAATCGTTAAAATTCCGTGTTTTTTCGCAATCGCCGTGATGGCCCCAATATCGGCAACATCGATACTCGGATTGGTCAAGCTTTCAAAAAAGATCACTTTGGTTTTATCA
The DNA here is from genome assembly GCA_036277435.1 of Sulfuricurvum sp. Lineage (GTDB taxonomy): Bacteria > Campylobacterota > Campylobacteria > Campylobacterales > Sulfurimonadaceae > Sulfuricurvum. The sequence goes on along the minus strand of DASUMY010000167.1, from coordinate 53 downwards.
TCGATCAAAGCTTCGATTTCATCCGGATTATGGACATTGAAAAAACGGGCTTG
>DASUMY010000166.1:0-3243 GCA_036277435.1 Sulfuricurvum sp. | reverse complement strand
TGGAAGAGGAAGGGTACGAAGTGCACTTGTGCCGAAATGGGCAAGAAGCTTTGGATGCGGCATACGACTGCAAGTTCGATTTATATTTATTGGACATCAACGTTCCGTTGATCGATGGGTTATCCTTGTTAAGTGCCTTGCGTAACGCCGATGATCGGACTCCAGCGATGTATCTTACCTCCCATACCGATATGGAAACGTTCGCGCAAGCCTATGAGAACGGTGCCGATGATTATTTGAAAAAACCGTTTGAGATACAAGAACTGACCATACGAATCCAAGCCTTGCTGCGCCGCAATCATCTCAAACGCCCTTCGGAATCTTTTGGAGAGCTCTCCTTGAATGAATGGCATAAATCCATTTCCTTGAGAGGAAAAGAGATCGCATTTACCCCCAAAGAGTATCAACTGATGGCGTTACTGATGCGTCATGTCGGAGAAATTGTCACCAAAGAGATGATGATTCAGGAGCTGTGGAGTGCTTCGGAAACGATGAGCGAGGGGGCGATCCGCGTCTACATTAACCGTCTAAAGCAAGAGATCGGCGGGGAGCGTATCGTGAACGTTCGCGGGTTTGGATATCGATTTGTTCCGTAGCGTTGAAATTGCGCTGGTTGCATTATATGTGGCCACGGTTGCCGTGATTGTAGGCGGCATCTACGTGCTGTATGAGATAGCCGGGATACATCAATGGGGTGTCATCGCGTTAGTATCGCTGTTAGCGGCACTTGGGCTTGGACACATTCTCTCAAAAATGGCGATTGAACCGCTCAAAGAATACTTTCACCATTTGGACCGTTTTTCAAAAGAGACGCTCCATGAGCTTAATTTGCCGATCAATACGATCACGGCCAACATCTCGATGCTCCGTAAAACCCATGACGACGAAAAGAGTTTAAAACGGCTTGAACGGATAGAAATGGCTACAGTGATGTTAAAAGAACGGTATAATGAGCTTGATTATTTGATCAAAAAACAGATGGAACGCGAAACCATTGAATCGTTTGATCTGAGTATCTTGATTCAAGAGCGCGTGACATTTTTACAGCCTCTTTACCCTCATGTGAGGTGGGAGGTTGTAAGCGAGCCTTGCGAGGTTACGCTTGATCGGATAGGATTGGCCAAAGTCATTGACAATGTCGTGGAGAATGGGATCAAATATTCGGTTTCACCGGCACACATACGTATTGATCTGAAGGATAATAGACTCACTATTTGTGATCAGGGTGAGGGGATGGATGAGGTGACGCTCATGCGTATCTTTGAGCGCTATTACCAAAACAATACGGCTATGGCGGGATTCGGGATAGGGCTTAGTCTCGTTAAGCGTTATTGTGACCGGTATCGAATAGGGCTGCAGGTTCGCTCACGCTTAGGTGAGGGTACGTGCATTATACTTGATGTAAACAGAGGAAAAAATGGAAAATAGCAATTTGTTGATGTTCGCGGAACAGGCACTCGATTACGGAGTGATCGGAATTTTGGTAGTGATGAGTGTGGTCTCTTTGTGGCTTTTTATTGAACGTCTTATGTATTTTAGCAGCATACGCCCTGAGGAATATGAGACGAAAGAAGAGCTTGAACTGGAGCTGGGAGACAATCTTTCGACGATCGCGACGATCGGATCGAATGCCCCTTATGTCGGATTGTTGGGGACGGTTTTAGGTATTATGATTACGTTTTATTCTCTAGGGGATGCGGGAGCCGTGGATCCTAAAAAAATTATGACGGGTCTTGCGTTGGCACTTAAAGCAACGGCACTGGGGCTGCTTGTTGCCATCCCCGCTATTGTGTTTTACAATATTCTGCTGCGCAAGATGGAACGTATTTTGACCTTTTGGGAAATTAACGCTCAAAAGAAACAAGGGTAATTCATGAAAATGAAACGGATCGATTCGATCAATGTTATCCCGTTTATCGATATTATGCTGGTTTTGCTCGTCATGGTACTGACCACCGCGACGTTTGTCAAAACCGGTCTTATCCCGGTTGATTTGCCGGAAGCCAAAGGTGCAGGTGCAGAGCACAAGCCCAGTGAGTTAAAACTGACCATTAAAAAAGACGGTTCGTTGTGGCTGAATGACAATGAGTCCGTGAGCCTTGAGCAGTTTGAGCAAAAGGTCGTTTCCGGCGGCCGTGAAATGACGGTGGTTCTGTACAGTGATAAAGAGGCGGCCTTTCAAAATTTTGTCGGAGTGATGGATGTCCTGAAACGGCTGGGACACGAGCAGCTTTACATTGTGACCGATAAACAATAACCCGTTAATGCATCAGATCAGCAACTACGTTTACGCCCAGGACGATTTGCTAGGGTGGGATATCCCCACCAAACGGCTCCCCAGCCCTTATCACGATTTTCCCTATATGGTGATTGAAGGGTTTTTAACCCCTGAAGAGTGCCAAGCGATCACCTCTTTTGTCCGTGACAGCCGTGAGTCTACCGAAGCGTCGTTGCGAGGAGGCGAAACGGACACTACGGTACGAAAAACCGATATCTATGCTTTGAGCGCTGAGTTATTAGCGCGGTATACGGACCGTTTCGATCAGGTCCGGCAGCAGATAGAAACTTTTTTTGCCCTCTGCTTGGGGCGCTCAACACCCGTACAGGTATTGGGATATGAGAAGGGGTCGTTTTACGTCAAACACACCGATGATTCGAGTGAACTGCGCGATCGAAATGGGAATACAATCGGATATGTTCCTGTCGCACCGGAACGTAAACTCACCACGGTTTTATTTACGACCTCTTATACGCCTCATCCTACGCATACCGATCATTTCAGCGGCGGCGAGCTTCTTTTCAACTATCTATGCGATGAAAAAGGGGAGACGATAACCTTTCGGCCTGAAGCCGGGGATATGATCGTATTTTTGAGCAACCCCTATTTTGCACACGAAGTTCTTCCGGTTCGTGAAGGGTATCGTCTTTCGCTTGTTCAGTGGCATGATGCCTTGAGGTAAGAGCACTTTCTCTTTTTTCCCTTTCCCCCATTTTTTTTCTTTTTTCATATCTAAACATCAAATTTTAACACAAATAATATACGTAAAACCGTATATATTAGTATTTAAAATAGATATAAAATACAATTAATATGAATTAGAATTCAATATAATGGATATTTAAATGTATTTAATTTATTTAATAACAATTAAAATGTAGATTATAGTATTAAAAGTATATATTATATTATTAATAATGTATGTTATTTCCTAATTAATGCTTGTTTAATGATGTTAAACGTAT
>DASUMY010000165.1:0-2463 GCA_036277435.1 Sulfuricurvum sp. | reverse complement strand
CAGCCCTATGCGGTTAAATTCGCTTCGTGGTTCATCCGTTTTCTCGTTTTTATCCGCGTAAAGATCAAAGGTCTTCCGGACACAGAAGCACAGATGTTTTTGGTCAACCATCAAAGTGACCTTGATATCGGTATTATGGAAACGGCAACGTCTCAAAATCTTGCTTGGGTGGCTAAAAAAGAGTTGTTTGACGTCCCCTTCTTCGGTCTTGTTCTTCGCCTTCCCAAAGATATTCCTCTTCAGCGTGAGAGTAAAACCGCTCTGGTAAAACTCATCAAAGAGGCCAAAGAGCGCCTCGATGAGGGACGGGTTATCACCATTTTTCCAGAGGGGACACGTACCGAAACAGGACATATGAAGCCGTTCAAAGCGGGTGCCAAAATGGTGGCGGATAAATACGCCCTAAAAGTGCAGCCCGTTGTATTAATTGCAACGGCCCGATATTTTAGCAATAAGCGCAAAATATTTTCTCCCGGAACGGTAACCGCTGTGTTTATGGAACCGTTTATCGCCGACAAAAATGATCCCGAATGGCTCAAAAACACACAGATACAGATGCAAAAGGTCTATGATGATGAGTTTTCAAACCATCCTCGCAATCGGTAGCGGCGCCTTTATCGGAGCCGTTTTACGGGCCTATTTGAATGGGGCGGTGAATCATCATTTTCCCCATACCCTCCCATTCGGAACGCTGAGCGTCAATCTGATCGGCAGTTTTATCATCGGCGTTTTATTCGCCTACTTTTCCTATACGACCTTTTTCAGTGTGCAAGCGAAATCGTTTTTGACGACCGGATTTTTGGGGGGATTGACGACCTATTCCACCTTTGCCATGGAAACTTTTTTTCTCCTCAGCGGCGGACATATTCTAATGGCGATGGGGAATATGGCCCTCAACACCTTCGGAACCGTTGCCATGGCGGCATCGGGATATTATCTGTTTCGGCAGTATCTAAGCTAACGTAATAATCTCATCGGCACACCACTGAGCCAGTGCCCTGTCATGGGTGATCAACAAAACCCCCATCCCCTCTAAATTCGCCACAATGAGTTTCATAATATCGAGCTGATTTAAATTATCAAGTGCCGATGTCGGCTCGTCCAGCAATAATAGTTGCGGTTTCATCAACAAAGCGCGTAAAATCGAACAGCGCTGCAGCTGGCCCCCGGAAAGTTTATGCGGTAAGGCATCCAAGTGTTCCTGAGAGAGTCCCATCTTTTCCATCAACGGACGGTATCCTTCCATATCGGCTACTTCGGAAATCTGGTCCCATATGCGGAAACTGGGGTGAAAAGAGCTGTAGGGATCTTGAAACACCTGCGACACGGAAGCCGAAACTATTTTCCCTGTATGAGGTTTCAACCCTCCCAATATCAGCTCAAAAAGTGTCGATTTGCCGACCCCGCTGGGTCCGACAATCGCTTTTATCTGACCGGGCGAAACACTCAGGTTGAAATGATCGAAAAGAAGCACTTCTTTGGAATAACCAAAGCTGATCTCCTCAATGTTCAAAACATTCCGATTCAACGAATTTGTCCTTTGCCATAAATCTTGTACTTATAGGTCGTTAGCCCCTCAACGCCCATCGGCCCGCGAGCGTGCAGTTTGTTCGTACTGATACCCACTTCTGCACCAAATCCGAATGCCCCGCCGTCGGTAAAACGGGTAGAGGCGTTGACATAGACCGCCGCCGCATCGACAGCATCCATAAAACGCTCTGCCGCCGTAATACTTTCCGTAATGATGGACTCCGAATGACCCGAACCGAAACGGACGATATGGCTGATTGCCCCTTCCACTCCGTCAACAACCCGAATGTTCAAAATATTGGCCAAATACTCCGTGTCGAAATCTTCTTCACTCGCCTGCGCTACCTCAATCGTTTGGCGTGTCAAATCGCACCCTTTAAGCTGCGTATGCTCTCGATCAAATGCTTCTTTTAATACAGGCAATACCTCTACGGCAATCGCTTGATCGACCAGCAATGTCTCCATTGCGTTGCATACACCCGGACGCTGTACTTTTGCATTCAGAGCTATCGCGATCGCATTTTCGATATTCGCCTCTTTATCGATATAGGTATGGCATAGCCCTTTGTCGTGTTTGACGACAGGGACACTGGAGTTTTGACTGACATAACGGATCAGCCCCTCGCCGCCACGCGGAACGATCAGATCAACGTATTTATCCATCTTGATAAGCTTTGCCACCCCTTCACGCGATGAGTCGGGTAACAGGGCGATCAGTTCTTTAGGAAGATGATTACGCACCAATACCCCCTGCAATACCTCCGCAATAACCGCATTCGATGCTTCCGCCTCTTTTCCACCCTTTAAAACACAGCCGTTGGAACTTTTGAAACACAGTGCCGCCGTATCGGATGTCACATTCGGGCGGGATTCGTAGATGATGCCGATAACACCGATAGGGATCGACACTTTTTCGATTTTGAGTCCCGCTTC
>DASUMY010000164.1:0-18470 GCA_036277435.1 Sulfuricurvum sp. | reverse complement strand
TGCTTTGATTTGTGCCATTGCGGCGAGCCAGGGGAAAAAATTGCCCACCTATACGTTGGGATATGATGAATACAGCGGCTATGATGAACGCTCCAATGCGAAAGAGAGTGCGAAAGAACTCGGGCTGGAACATACCGAAGTTGTCATTGGACAGGATGATTTTATCGGTCGTTTGGATTCGGTTTTAGATCAGTTGGATGAACCGCTGAATGATCCCGCGGCAGTGCCGTTGTATCTGTTGTTCGAAACCATTGCCAAAGAGGGGCATAAGATCGTTTTGAGCGGCGAGGGATCCGATGAGCTGTTTTTAGGATATCGGCAGTATTTCGAATATTTGGATATTGAAAAAGCCGCTTCGCTGCACCATAAAAACTGGCTCAAAAGATACTTTCATGCCCATTTTTCTATGAACCGGGAGTGGGAATGGTACAAACGGATTTTTGACGAGACGCTGCTGTTTCGTACCTCGGGAGAAAAATTTACCGATTTGCAGCAGAACCTTTTGTTGCGCCGGAATGTTCGTGATAATGAATCGCTTCGTTTTTTGGAGCCGTATCGAAAGCAGTTTGATCAAAGTTTTCACACCCATCCGGCTCAGTGGTACAGTGCGATTGATTTAAAATTATTTGTAGGGGAACATTTTTTGACCAAACTGGATCGCGTATCGATGGCCCATACGATTGAAGCCCGTACCCCGTTTTTGGATCATACCCTGGCGGAGGGTGTTTTTTCGCTAGAACCTGCCTTGCGTATAGGCGAAGGGGGGACGAAATATCTCCTCAAACAAGTGGGGCAAAACTATCTGAGCAATACGATTTTGAATCGAAAGAAAAAAGGATTTGCCAACCCCTATATGGAGTGGCTGATTGCTTCGGGTAAAATTGATTTGATCATACAGGTGAATAGGCAAACCGGGCTTTTTCAATCCGAAGAGGTCGAAAAATATATCGAACTTGCGCGCCGAGGCAAGTTCAAGCAGCATGTTTGGGGACTTTATGTCCTGAGCCATTGGATAAACAAAGAGTTACTCTGAATGATCCTGGCTTAGGGGCTGTTTATTTTTTAGTATCTTGAATCAGCAGTGCCAATTCCAATGTGCCGCTGATGTAATTGGCGAAAAAGTTCATAATCCCTTCATCTTCATAGGTAAAATCGCCATTGTATTTGTTCAGCATTTGGATGACACCGATGACCTCTTGTTTGGAGTTTAAAATTGGAACCGCCAAAATATTACGGGTTACAAATCCGCTCTTTTCATCAATTTTTTGAGAAAAACGGCTGTCTTCATAGGGTTGATTGACCATAACGGGAACTTTGGCTTTAACTGTATCCCCTACGATTCCGGTATTCATCCCCAGTACGATTTTTCCGATCCCGTCACTGAGTTTGCTCCACAGCATATTCGTATCACGGTCTACAATAAAAATAGAGCACCGCTCCGCGTTAACGATCGCTTTCGCCTCCTCGGCAATTTCAGGAAGGGTGTTCTCGATACTTTCGTATTGCGCCAAACGTTTACCAAAAATGGCAATTCGCTGATAAATTTCAATAGCCATAAGTTTCCTTTTTGAGTAATGATCCTTGATTGTCAAAAGAGATTGCCAATTCGAGATACGTACTGATGTAATGAGCGAAAAAAATCATAAACTTTGCATCCTCACTGCTAAAGCCATCCGGTTTGTTTAACAATTGAAATACCCCGATGATCTGACGCTGCGAGTCAAAGATCGGTATAGAGGCGATATTTTTGGTCACAAATCCGGTTTTATCATCGATGGTATGCAAGAAATATTCATTCTCGTAGGGATCATTGATTAAAAGAGGTTTTCCCTCTTTTAAAGTCTGTCCGGCAATACCGTCATTTTCATGGATGGTAATGGTATCGGTTCCATCCGCCAGCGTTGTCCATAATGTTTTGCTGAGCGGATTTCGGATAAAGATGGAACACCGTTCTGCCCCGCTTACTTGTTTCGCGTATTCAGAAATAAGAGGGAGCCCTTCATGCAAGGAGGGTCGCGATAAGAGTGCGTGGCCAAAGCTGGCTAATTTCGTAAATGTGGGATAGGTCTCCATCAATGCACTCCTGAATTAAAATTATTTATGTTATTAACAATAATACTAACATTGGAAACCTAAAAGTTCGATCAAAATTACAGGGAGGAAAAAAGGAGAAAGAAGAGACGTTTTCTGCCTCCGAAGAGGCTGAAAGTTTTAGAGGTTGTGTGCTTTTTTGTACTCGATAATCATCGCGTACGCTTGATCTTTAAGCAATAGTTTCTCTTTTTTAAGCTGTTCCATCTCGACATCGGTCATAGGTACTTCACCGTTTTCTGCTTTTGTGATCTGGTCATCTAGGGCATTGTGTTGGTCGAAAATTTTCAAAAAATGAGCATTGGTTGCTTCATTTTCTTTCATATGAGTAATGACATCACGGTATTCGTGTAGCATAGATCTTCCTTAAGGATTGAATTTGCGGAATTTTACCACGTATTAATTTAAAATTCGTGGAAGGGTGATTCCCTCTTGCCCTTGATATTTTCCGCTTTTGTCTTTGTAACTGGTTTCACACATCTCGTCACCTTGCAAGAAGAGAACTTGAGCGATTCCTTCATTCGCGTAGATTTTTGCAGGAAGCGGAGTCGTATTGGAAATCTCAATCGTGATATGCCCCTCAAACTCAGGCTCAAACGGCGTTACGTTTACAATGATGCCGCAGCGCGCATAGGTCGATTTTCCCAAGCAAATGGCGAGAACGTCTCTGGGAATTTTAAAATACTCAACGGTGCGGGCCAAAGCAAATGAGTTTGGGGGAACGATGCAGACGTCACCGGTAAAATCGACAACGTTCATGTCATCAAAATGTTTGGGGTCAACAACGGTTGAATTTAGATTGGTGAAAATTTTAAATTCATTGGTTACTCGAATATCGTATCCATACGAGCTAAGCCCGTAACTGACGACCCCTACGCCCACCTGCTCTTCGCAAAATGGGGAGATCATCCCCTCGTTGAGTGCCATTTTTCGAATCCATCCGTCACTTTTAAGACCCATGTCATAATCCATTGTTAAAATATTTTGTGGTAGTATAACACATCTATTACCCTACTTTTAGGAGCAATTCCCTTATGGATATGAAACAAATTAAAACTCTTTTGCAAGATTTTGACGCAAGCAGTCTTTCAAAATTGAAAATTACCAAAGATGCATTTTCAATCGAACTTGAAAAGAATACAGGTGTTGTCGCGGCACCTATGGTAGCCGCACCGGTTGCTATGGTGAGTGCTCCAGTCGCTGCTGCTGCAGCTGTAGAAAGTGTTGCGAATGCTGCCCCTGTGGTTGCGGGCGATGCTATTTTGTCACCGATGGTGGGAACATTTTATGCCGCACCATCGCCGGATTCTGCACCGTTTGTAAAAGTGGGTGACCGTGTGAAAAAAGGTCAAGTTATCGCCGTATTGGAAGCGATGAAAATTATGAATGAGCTTGAAGCAGAATTTGATTGCAAAATCGTCAGTGTTTTGGTTTCTGATGGGCAAGCCGTTGAGTACGATATGCCACTTTTCGCGGTTGAGAAACTCTAATCATGGCGGAAATCAAACGTATTCTCGTCGCAAACCGCGGTGAAATTGCTCTTCGTGCTATTCGCACGATTAAAGAGATGGGTAAAGAAGCGGTTGCCGTTTACTCTACGGCCGATAAAGATGCTTCGTATTTGAAGCTTGCCGATGCTGCGATTTGTATCGGGGCTGCGCCAAGTTCACAAAGTTATTTGAATATCCCTGCGATTATTTCTGCGGCTGAAATCAGTGGGTGTGATGCGGTTTTCCCGGGATATGGATTTTTGAGTGAAAATCAGCATTTTGTTGAAATTTGTACCCATCACGGGATTAAATTTATCGGACCAACGCCGGATGTTATGGTGTTGATGTCGGATAAATCAAAAGCAAAAGATGTCATGATCGCTGCAGGCGTTCCGGTTGTTCCGGGTTCGGAAGGGGCTATCAGTGATATCGCTGATGCGGCTAAACGTGCCAAAGAAGTTGGCTATCCGGTAATCCTTAAAGCGGCGGCCGGCGGCGGCGGACGCGGTATGCGGGTTGTTGAAGATGAAAGCTATTTGGAAAATGCATTTTTAGCGGCAGAAGCGGAAGCCATTACCGCATTCGGCGACGGCACCATTTATATGGAAAAATTCATTAAAAATCCTCGCCACATCGAAGTTCAGGTGATTGCCGATGCCCATGGGAATGTTCTGCATATCGGAGAGCGTGACTGTTCGATGCAGCGCCGTCATCAAAAGCTGATCGAAGAGTCGCCTGCGGTCGCCTTGACTCCTGAAATTCGCGCAGAGCTGCACGCATCAGCGGTTCGTGCAACTAAGTACATTAAGTACGAGGGGGCAGGGACGTTTGAATACCTATTGGATGCGGATAAGAATTTCTATTTTATGGAAATGAATACCCGTCTTCAAGTAGAACATACGGTCTCTGAAATGGTGAGCGGATTGGATTTGATCGAAATGATGATCCGTGTAGCCGAAGGGGAGGCGCTTCCGGCACAAGAGAGCGTTGTTCTCACCGGCCATTCGATCGAGTGCCGTATCACGGCGGAAGATCCGATTAAATTCTTGCCGTGTCCGGGTAAAATCACGCAGTGGATCTCTCCGGGGGGCCGCAATATTCGTGTTGATTCTCATGCACATGCCGGCTATATCGTTCCTCCGACGTATGACTCAATGATCGGAAAACTGATTGTGTACGGCAATGACCGTAATGATGCGATTGCCCGTATGCATCGCGCACTCAGCGAATTTACGATTACCGGGATTAAAACAACGATCCCTTTTCACATGAAAATGATGAAAAATCCTGATTTTATTAATAATAACTTCGATACCAAATACCTCGAAAACTACCAAGGGTAGATTTCTTTATCCTCGACTTTTCCCGCTTCAGCGGGAATCTTACAACCAAACGTATAATTTACGGAAGTCGAATGACTTTGATGTCAGCACTGAGGCGCAAACGTGTAAAATAATCATTGAGCACGGATGAGCGTTTTTCACCCATGATTGCGTTGGCAATTTGAGGACGGACGGAATCGAGATTTTCTGTGACGAGATTCGGTTTGTCCCGCATGTAAAAACTCATAAATCCATTTTTTCCATTAGGAATAATAGGTCCGAATTTCCCCACTTCAATTTTATTCAGTATTTGTGCTAGCTGAGGATTGATATTAAGCGAAGGGATCGTTTCGTCTTTCGACGATACCATTTCAACATTACGCATCGGGTCATCTATTTTAGCTTGGAGCGCTTCGGCACTGCTCGAAATATAAGTAGTCACGTCATAACGATCCGGATGAGAAAATTCATCCAGATGGAGTTGATAATATTCCGCTTCTTCTTCAGCCGTAGGCTGAGCCATTTTTGAAAAAGCAATAGCACTGTAAAGTTTTTGACCTCGTATACTCTCTTCTACTTTGGCTTTCAAATCACTTTCACTGATGCCGCGTGCTGTTTTCATCGCATCAAGGAATTGCTCTACAGTCAGATTATTCTGCTTGGCCATTCGAGCCATTTCTTCTTTGATTTCACTTTGTGTCACGGTGATTTTTTTCTCTGCCGCTTCAAGCTGTTCGAGTTTTTTTCGTATCAGTGTGTCGGCACTTTTCGTAGCATCCATACCGCTTGCTTTCATCTCTTGTTGAACTTCGTACAGGGTAATGGGGCTATTTTTAACTAAGACACTGACCCCTGCAATAGGAGCGCTTAGTGCAAAAGTAAATAATAACGATGAGAGTAACAGTGAACGCATCAAAGCTCCTTGTGATAATGGCCTATTTTACCCGCTTTTAACCTAGTCTTAACTAAAATTGCTTAATTGTTTACAAAGGAATTTTGTATGGTAGTAACACGTTTTGCCCCGAGTCCGACGGGATATTTGCATATCGGCGGTTTGCGCACAGCACTGCTCAGTTATTTATGGGCACGTAAAAATAACGGAAAGTTTTTGCTTCGTATTGAAGATACCGATTTCAGCCGTAACGATGAAGCTGCGGCCCGCGCCATTGTAGAAGCGTTTAAATGGGTAGGTTTGGAACATGACGGTGTCATCGAGTATCAGTCCAGCCGCTTAGCAATTTATCAGCAATACGTCACTCAATTGCTCAATGAGGGGAAAGCGTATAAGTGCTATATGTCCAAAGAGGAGTTGGAAACGCTTCGAGAAGAGCAGACGGCACGGAAAGAACGTCCGAAATATGACAATCGTTACCGCGATTTTACGGGTATTCCTCCCGAAGGGCGTGAGGCCGTTATCCGTATCAAAGCGCCGCTGGAAGGGACGATAACGGTTCGTGATGGCGTTAAAGGAGATATCGTATTCAATGTCAATGACATTCTCGATGATTTCATCATTGCCCGCTCGGATGGGACTCCTACGTACAATTTTGTCGTTGCGGTGGACGATGCTCTCATGGGGGTCACGGACGTTATTCGAGGGGACGATCATCTGTCTAATACGCCAAAACAGATTGTGGTGTATGAAGCGCTCGGTTTTGCGATTCCGAAATTCTTCCATGTACCGATGATCCATAATTTTGAGGGTAAAAAACTCTCAAAACGTGACGGTGCCACCGATGTGATGATGTACAAAACGATGGGGTATACCCCTGAAGCGCTCTTGAACTTTTTGGTTCGCTTGGGATGGAGTCACGGCGATCAGGAAATTTTTTCTCTCTCCGAGATGCTGGAGCTGTTTGATCCCAGCGATATCAACCGTTCCGCTTCGGTTTACAATGTTGAAAAACTCGATTGGCTCAACAGCCATTATCTCAAAAATATGAGCAATGACAAACTGTGCGAATTGCTTGAATTTCATGGGGTGATGCTGATTAGTCATGATAAACGCGAAATTTTGCTGGACGCGATAAAAGAGCGGGCCAAAACATTGGCAGAAATGGCGACGCTTGCAGGGGAGATTTTGGTCGCACCGGCAGAGTTTGATGAAGCCGTTTTGAAAAAAGGGTATAAAGAGGAGAGCCGAGCGATTTTAGAAACCTTCGCGAAAGCCCTTCAAGATGCCAAAGAACTCCATTTGCCGAGCGATTATCACCATGTTATGGAAAGCGTTGTCGCTCAGCTAGAAATCGGATTCGGAAAAATCGGCCAGCCTTTGCGTATCGCATTGTTGGGGAAACTCTCCGGCCCCGGCTTGGACAGCGTCATGGCGATTATCGGGGTTGACGAAACGCTTTCTCGAATTAATACGCTAATTTCCCGCTGATCTGTAGCGAATAGTTCCCGTGCTGGGGGCTAATCCCTTCTCTTTTGCCTCTTTTACAAACTTTTTGTATCCCCGTTTTTCTTTTTCACCGATTCGGTACGATATGTGATGCAGGTAATGGCGTACCTGTGCGGGAGTCAGTTCGCTTTTACGGGCATTTTCCATCAAAATATAATAGGGTATTTTGATCGGTTTTCGGACGAAAGTGCGGCTGAGGCGGTGCAGTTCACCCTTGTGATCGTGGGTGCACAGCAGCGCAAAGACAAACGGCAGGGATGTTTTGGTATACCACTTCTGTGCCAGATCAATACACTCGCCGCCGCTATAGTAATAACGCAGGGCTTTATCGCCGATCAGAACTTTGCCGTTGATTTCTAAGACCTGCGCCAAAAGATTGGAGGTTGCCGAATCGGTGTCGTCTTTATGCTCCTTGCCGGGTAAACTCAGAACACTGAGTACGTCGCGTTTGGCTACGATACCAACATTAAAATGGCGGCAGTGGCGTGCGGTGATGCTGGAGATAAATGCGGCATCAATCCGTCGTGCCGCAAAAGCACGGTTGAGCTCACTGGGTACCCCTTTGTGGTAATGGAGACTTTGATGGGTGCGCAGTGTACGTGCATAGCGTTTAATAAAGACATAAAACGGCAAGAGATTCAAAAAATCGATTTTTCCAAATATCATAAGAGAGGCCTTTGTTCACAAGAGGTGCCATTATACTAAAGTCCACCTCTAAAATTATAACGGTGCTTTAGAGCTCTTTTGCTATAATTTACATATTTAAAGCATGAGTGGAGTGCAGTTATGGTGACAATCGAATTTTTAGGGCCGATTCAAAAGCCTGCATTGACAATAGAAGCCTCTTCGTTGCGCGATGTTGCGAGCGTATTGCAAGAAGACGAAGAGATGGGTCAGTGGCTGCAAAGCTGTGCCGTAGCCGTCAATGATGCCCTTGTTTCATCGCTGGATACACCGCTTAAGGATGGAGACAGAGTCTCCCTTCTTCCTCCGGTATGCGGAGGATGAGTGTGTTGGAATTATATGAAGGGGCGTTGAATGTCCCTGAAATTTTGACACGATGGTATGCCCAGGAAGCCAAAAGTAATTACGGTGCCTATATACCGTTTGTGGGAACGGTACGTGAAGAAGATGGGATTCAGGGGTTGAGTTTTGATGTGTATGAGCCCATACTCACCTCATGGTTTGATGCATGGGTTGTGAAAGTGGCACCAATGGGAGCGACGCTTAAAATGGCACACAGCCGAGGGGATGTCATGATCCATGAATCGTCCTATATCGCGGCAGTATTTTCTCCGAAACGACGGGTAGCCTTGGAGACGATTGAGCAGTTTGTCGAAGATTTTAAAGCTTCGGCCCCTATTTGGAAATATGACCTTATCGGCGGCGCGCGCGTCTATGCACGAGAACGTTCGACCCCCATCGCCGGAGCGGGAGTATTGGGGGAGCTTTCATGAGTATGATTTCGTATGAAACCTCGCAGAATATGATAAGCTTGTTATCGATGGGGTCTGTTCGCAGTGAACGGCTCTTTATCAGTGCCGCTTTGGGCCGTATTTTGGCTGAAGATATTGTGGCCGATGAGGATTATCCGACACATCCTACTGCTGCGATGGACGGATATGCGATCATACATGAGGATTTTTCCGAATACAAAGCGCTGGCAATTTTAGGGGATAATCCTGCCGGAGCTGATGAGGTATTGGGAGTTGAGAGCGGGATCTGTATCAAAACGTTTACCGGCTCATTGATGCCGCAGGGGTCAGATACCCTTATCCCTATCGAGAATGTTCGGGTACAAGATGAGCAGATCATCATCGAACAACATGTCCCCAAAGGATTTGCTGTTCGTCCCGTTGGGGAGAGTTACCGTAAAGGGGAAGTGCTCATTGCCAGCGGAACGAAAATAGGTTTTGCTCACATCGGTGTATTAGCGGGGATAAACCGGGTGATGGTGAGGGTTGCGATACGTCCGCGCATCAGTGTTATCGCAACGGGAAGCGAGATTTTGGATATCGGTGAAAGTGCGCGCCATGCGGGCCAAATCCGCAGTTCCAATAGCTACACCCTTGAAGCGCTGGTAAACTCACTGGGAGGCGAATGCGTTCAGATGGGGATCGTCGGCGATGATAAAGCCGCTATTATGGAACGCTTTGATGAAGCGCTGCGTTCCAGCGATATCGTGGTCAGCACCGGAGGGGTCAGTGTGGGGGATTACGATTTTGTCAAGCACATTGTTCCGAAACTGGGGGCGGAGGTGATATTCAAAGGGGTCAATATCAAACCCGGACAGCATGTGATGGTAGCGCAGCGGGGGACGAAGTTTATCGTCTCTCTTCCCGGATTTGCCTACTCTTCAACCGTCACGTTCATGCTGTATGTTGCACCCTTGATGGCACGGATGATGGGGGGAACCTCTCCGTACGAGCCGATTGAAGCAACGCTCAAAGTCCCTTTTGCCAAACGTTCGAAAAAGAGTGAATTCACCGCGTGCAATTTAACTTTTGAGGATGGGCGTTACTGGGTTGATTTCGAGGGGAAAAAGAGCGGAAGTTCTGCCATATTAACCAATCTTCTCGGAAATGCCGCACTGATGATATGCGGCGAAGAAGACGGTGATTTGGAAGCGGGAACGCTCGTACGGGTGATAAAGCTTTAGATAGCCGTTCGCCCTTCGACACGCTCAGGGCGAATGGCAAAGTTATTTCACTATTTTCGCTTTGATAGCTTCTTCGTCCATTCTATCTTTGCGATATTTAACCACCACCAAATTTTCGGTTTCATTGATATACCATTCGGCAATGTGTTCATGTTCAAGCACTGCAAGCTTCTCTTGATCGACATGCTCCATCGGGATGTAGAGATGAGAGAAGCGGTGAGGATTGTGCAATTTCATGGTCCAGAGCAGCCACAATGTGGAGACAACGACCAAGCCAAGAACGAGCATCTCTTTGTTGGAATATTCTAACGCCAGTCCCGCGACCAGACCGCCGATAAACGTCATCAAATACGCAAATCCGTTTGCCATCCCCAAAGCTGCCCCTTTTTGGTGTACTTTGGCAAATTTGCTGATCATCGATTGGACCAGGGGTTCCATCATATTAAACGCCATAAAGAAGCTCACGACACCGATAACGAACTCCCAGCTTTTGGTTGCAAATCCCATCAGGGTAAACGATACGATAAAAAGGACAATCGAAATCAAAAAGATTTGTTTGGGTTTATTGTATTTTTCGCCAAAAACAGCAGCCGGTCCCATCGCTAAAAGTCCTGCAATGAGGGCAGGAATATAGGCTTTCCACAGTTCCGCTTTTTCCCATCCAAAACCGTTTTCTAAGGGGGTCGCCGTTAACAAAATAGGAATCAATACAAACGCAACTGTCATCAATCCTTTTTGCATTCCGTTGATAATAATCATGTTGAGCAGATTGGTATCTTTCAGAATATCACGTGTTGTGGTCGTAGAGTGATAAATATGACGGATACGAGGGGGTGTCGGAACCTTGGTAAAGAGAATAATCATCGATAAAACGGCTAAAACGGCGGCAATCCAAAAGAGGGAGCCGATGCCGTATTGTGCTGCGATGACAGGACCCAATCCCATGGCAAATGCAAAGCTCATAGCGATACTGCCGCCCATAAGGGCCATCGCTTTTCCTCGTGACTCTTCGCTAACCAAATCGCTGATCATGGCAGGGATAACGGCGCCGATAGCACCCGCACCTTGCAAAAAACGG
This sequence comes from Sulfuricurvum sp., assembly GCA_036277435.1. Classification (GTDB taxonomy): domain Bacteria; phylum Campylobacterota; class Campylobacteria; order Campylobacterales; family Sulfurimonadaceae; genus Sulfuricurvum. The sequence continues at coordinate 7,429 of DASUMY010000164.1, read as the reverse complement.
CCAAACATCAGCGTATAGATATCTGTGCTCACCGCACAGATAATTGAACCGACCAAGAAAATGATAAGACCAATCACAAGGGTCGGTTTTCGACCGATTTTATCACTCATAACGCCAAAAGGAAGTTGAAAAATGGCTTGTGTGAGGGCATATCCGCCGACGATGACCCCTATTAGAAGAGGAGTTGCTCCTTGAAGCGTCAATGCATAAGCCGATAGAACCGGCAAAACCAGAAAAAGACCGAAAAAGCGAAGCGATAAAATCGCAGAAAGAGGCATAACCGTTTTAAACACGCTGTGACCTTAGTTGAGATAAAATATTTGTCATTATAGTATATTTGTAAAAGATGATTATTTCACTACATAATTACTAAGTCTAGTCTAAGGATGAGAACGGATGCAAATCGTTTTAGCGACCTCCAACAAAGGGAAAGTTCGAGAGATTAAAGAGCTGCTGCATGATCGCGAGGTCTTTGCCTACACCGATCTGATGGAGGGATTTGACATTATTGAAGACGGCGATACGTTCAAAGAAAATGCCCTTATTAAAGCCCGTGCTGTGTATAAAGCGCTTGGGGACATTGATGCAGTCGTGATTGCGGATGACAGCGGTATTAGCGTCGATGTACTCGATGGTGCACCCGGAATCTACAGTGCCCGATATGGCGGGGAGAATGCCAGTGACAAAGACAATCTGTCTAAACTGATGAATGCGGTAAAGGACAAAGGGGTTACTTCTTCCAAAGCACACTATACGGCTGCCATTGCGATCGTTTCGCGCGAAGGGGAAAAGTGTGTCCATGGATGGATGCATGGGGATGTTATCACTGAACCCAGAGGAGAGAACGGATTCGGTTACGATCCGATGTTTATTCCTGACGGATTTGAGAAAACACTCGGAGAGTTGGATAGTGATATAAAGGTGGGATTGTCCCACCGCTCCAAAGCACTCAATCTGGCGAAGATTTTGATCGATCAGATCAAAGCTCAGCGCACATAAGCGGGAAGACTCCCAATAATATAAAGAAATACGATCCCGACGATAATACGATAAACGGCGAACGGTACAAACGTATGGCGGCTGACAAAGCCGACAAATGCTTTGACGGTGAAGAAAGCAAAAACGAATGCGGTGACAAACGCAACGGCGAGCATCGACCAGTCATCGACAACCATCTCATGGCGGTGTTTGATCAGATCATACGCCGTGGCGACTACCATGGTCGGAATGGCCAGCAAAAAGGAAAATTCTGCCGCATCCCTGCGTTTCAGCCCCAGTAAAAGCCCACCGATGATCGTTGCCCCGGATCGGCTCGTTCCCGGAATCATCGAGATGCTCTGAAACATTCCAATCCAAAAAGCCTGCAAATAACTCAGCTCGTTGAGACTCTTTCCCTCATCGATCGCTTTGTCTCGTCGAAAATATTCGACCGCTAAAAAAACAATTCCGCCGGCAATGAGCATGAAGCTCACCGTTTCCACACCGAACAGGGCTTTGATATGTTTGTAAAATAAAAAACCCAGAGCACCTGTGGGAACAAACGCTATGGCCAGTTTGATCCAGAGGGTTTTATCCCGCATCAGGTGTTTTGCGTACAAGAACAAAACGGCCAGGATACTTCCCAGCTGAATGGCAACTTCAAAGGCTTTGTGGGCATCGGTCTGTTCCAGTCCCAAAAGTTGAGAGGCGAGGATGAGGTGGCCTGTCGATGATACAGGCAAGAATTCGGTCACCCCTTCAAGGGCACCGAGAAGAAGGGAGTCAAATAAGGTCACGATGAACTCTTTTTTTTATGCAATTCTAGCACATTAATGGTCACCTTAAAGGAGCCCTAACTTCCTCTTGGCTATAATATGCACATTTGTAATTAATTTTATACTCCTAAATCACAAGGAAAATAATGCTCCTCTTTACCCCAGGACCTACCCCAGTGCCAGAATCCGTGCGTGTCGCGATGGCGGGTGAAACGCTCCATCACCGAACCCCGGAATTCGAAGCCATTTTTGAGCGCACCCGTGCATTGTTGTTCGAACTTTTAGAAATGGATGAGGTGCTGATGTTGGCATCTTCCGGTACCGGTGCGATGGAAGCGGCTGTTATCAATTTGACCCATTCGAAACTTCTCTCCATCAATTCCGGAAAATTCGGTGAGCGTTTCGGAAAAATCGCAGCGGCTCACGGTATCGCCAATGTGGAGATCAAACATGAATGGGATACTCCGGCTACCGTAGAGGAAGTTCAAGCCATCTTGAATGCTAACCCCGATATCGATGCGCTTGCGATTCAAATATGTGAATCGGCAGGGGGACTTCGTCATAATGCCGAAGCGATAGCTGCGGCGGTAAAAGCGCATAATCCGGCCATCATGGTGATTGCCGATGGAATTACGGCGGTGGGTGTTGAAAAAATTGATGTGACGAATATTGATTGTCTTATCTCCGGCAGCCAAAAAGCGTTGATGCTTCCTCCGGGATTGGCCATTATGGGTCTCTCCTCTGCGGCAATCGAAAAAATCGGAAGCGGCAAAGGGTATTATTTCAACCTTGCCACCGAGATCAAAAATCAGCGTAAAAATACGACGGCATGGACGGCGGCGACAACGTTGATTATCGGTTTGGAAAGCGTATTGAACCGTATTAAAGCCGAAGGCGGTTTGGAGAAGCTGTATGACGAAACGGCTCGCCGTGCACGTGCTACGCGCGAAGCGCTCAAAGCAATCGGGCTGCATATCTATCCGACGACTCCTGCTGATTCGATGACGACGATTGATGATGTACATGCTCCCAAAATTCGTTCCATGCTCAAAAAAGAGTACGGTATCAATATGGCAGGCGGCCAAGATCATATCAAAGATTTAATCTTTCGTATTAACCATATGGGGCTTATCGCACCGTACGAAGCGGCATGGGTTGTGAACAGTATTGAGCTGGCTTTGGGACAACTCGGAAGACGCTCATTTGACGGTAGTGCGAATCGTGTCTTCAATACCGTCTATTTTGGACTTTAAGAATGGTATTTGAACACGAGATTCCTGAAGGATCGAAACTCTATTTCGCAGGGACGGCTAAAACGAAGCGTGCTATCGAAGCGAAGGCCAGTGAGCAGTTGTGCAAAGCGGGATTTGAAGAGATTCTGACCCCTCTTTTTTCGTATCAACAGCACCAAAGCGTATGCGATGAATCGGAACTGATCCGTTTGGGTGACAGCAAAAATCATTCGATGAGTCTGCGTGCCGATTCGACGATTGATGTGGTCCGCATCGTGAATAAAAGACTGGGTTCCAATACGGCGCATAAAAAATGGTTTTATATTCAGCCGGTATATCGTTTTCCCTCCATTGAACAGTATCAAGTGGGTGCGGAGATTATCGATGAGACCAATCTCTCGGTTGTTTTGAAAGAAGCAACGGGAATTTTTAATGCATTGGAGATTAAGCCTTTATTGCAAATTTCCAATATCAATATTCCTCGGATTCTTTCTGAAATGCTGGATTTAGAGTTGGATGATTTTCGCCATGTGAATATTGAAAAATTTTTATCTTTTAAAATTGATTGGCTAACACAGCTTGTCTATCTCGAGCGCCCCGATGAAATCGAGCCTCTTTTGGCAATCGTCCCCGAGGCATTGCATGCAGAGTTGATTAAACTCAAAGAGCTGTGCGCAGAGCTTGAGTATGCTCATGTGGTTATAGCTCCTTTATATTACGCTAAAATGCTCTATTACGATGAGCTTTTTTTCCGCATGATTGAAGCGAATGAAGTGTACGCAATGGGCGGACGCTATAAAAGTGATGAGACCGTCTCGGTTGGATTTGCGATTTACACCGATGCTTTAGTTGAAGCATTACATCAGAAAATAGGGAATAGTTAGAATGAAAGCAGATTTAATTGTCGGTATACAGTGGGGAGACGAAGGAAAAGGGAAAATTGTTGACCTGTTGGCTCAAAAGTATGATGTAGTTGCCCGTTATCAAGGGGGACACAATGCAGGACATACGATCGTTGTTGATGGAAAAACCCATGCGCTTCATTTGATTCCCTCAGGGATTTTAAATCCAAAAGCAATCAATATCATCGGTAACGGTGTCGTCGTTTCGCCTGAAGCATTGATTAAAGAGATGAAGCAATTCGATAATTTGCTGGGACGCCTTTTTTTGAGTGAATCCGCACACATGATTTTGACGTTCCATATGTTGATTGATCAGGCAAAAGAGAAACTGCGCGGCGAAAAAGCAATCGGTACAACAGGGCGGGGTATCGGGCCTGCTTACAGTGAAAAAATAGCTCGTGCCGGTTTTCGTTTGGGTGAACTTCGTAACGTTCCTGCTTTGACTGATCGAGTGATGGAGTATTTTGTTCAAAATAAAGCGATTTTTGAAGCACTTGAAATTATTTTGCCAAGTCGTGAAGCATTAACCCAAGAACTCAACACCTTTGCGGATGCACTGGTCCCATTTTTGGCGAATACGACACAAATGGCATGGAAAATGATGGATGAAGGCAAAAAGATTTTGCTTGAAGGTGCCCAGGGGACAATGCTGGATATTGACCACGGCACGTATCCGTACGTAACCAGTTCTTCGACGATCTCTGCAGGCGCCTGTACCGGTTTGGGGCTAAACCCAAAAGATATCGGGAAAGTAACCGGTATTGTGAAAGCGTACTGTACTCGTGTCGGAAACGGCCCTTTCCCCACGGAAGATCACGGTGAAATCGGTGAGCGTTTGCGCAAGCAGGGGCATGAATTCGGAACAACGACAGGCCGTCCTCGCCGATGCGGATGGTTTGATGCCGTTGCGTGCCGTTACGCCAGCCGTATCAATGGATGTGACGAACTTTCGATTATGAAATTGGATGTTTTGGACGGATTTGATGAAATCCAAGTCTGTGTCGGGTATGAAGTAAACGGCGAAGTTATCGATTACTTGCCGCTTGATCTTGACAACGTGGTTCCGGTGTATCAAACATTTGCCGGATGGGATAAAACCGAAGGGGTTCGCCGCTTTGAGGATCTTCCTGTAACGGCACAAACGTATCTTAAAGCGCTTGAAGAGTTGACTCAGACTAAAATCGGAATGATTTCTACGTCACCGGATCGTAACGACACGATCGTATTTTAAGTATCTCCGTTCCCTTTGCGCCCCTAGATGGGGAATGGAAGAGCGGTATGAGGAGTTTATATGAAGTCAAAATACACTCCCCTCGTGAAACTCAAAAAAAAAGCACTTGACCAAAGCGAATCTGCATTGATTAAAGCAAACACGCATGCAACTGAATCCGAAGCGGCGTTAGAACGCGCGTACGAAGAACTCTCTTTATTAACTTTTCCGACGCATGGTTCCATCGGTGAATTTACCCAGTCTCAAATGATACTTCAGGCCCAGCACCGTGAAATCGAGCTGGGACGTTTACGTCTTGAACAGGCCCTCGCACATCAAAACAAAATGCGTGATGCTTTCCAAGCAGCACGTGTTGAATATGAAAAATTTAATTATTTAGAGCTGCAAGAAGCAAAAGCGCACATGGCAAAAATAAAAAAAGAAGAGGCTAAAATGCTCGATGAAATCGGGACAATGACCTATAAAAAGGAATTTCAGTGAAAGCAATTTTTCTCTTTAGTGTGTTGATCTCCAGCGCGATGATGGGGGCTCAAAATACCAAATCGTATGAGTGTACCAAAATCTTTGAATCGCGTAAAAATGAATTGCTGGTTGAACTGGGGCGCATCGATGAAGAGCGTCAATCGTTGGATGCGCTCAAGCGCGCTACAGAAGAGCTGCTGAAGCGCAAAGAAGCACTGGTCAAAGGAAAAGACAGCCGAGTGGATCAAAAGCTTCAAGAGATTGCGACACGTGAGGCATCGACTAAAAAAATGTTGGAAGAGAATAAAAAAGTGCTGGAGGAGATCAAGCAGCTGAAATCGGACAAAGTCTCTCAGACGTTTGCCAAGATGAAACCGGGGGCTTCCGCCGGGATACTCTCCCAGATGTCAACGGCAGAAGCGGCATCGATTATGAGTACGCTGAACTCCAAAGTAGTCGGGCAGATTTTGGCAAAAATGGATCCGAAAAAAGGGTCTGAGATTACGGCTTCGCTGCGTAAAATTCCCTCGAGCGAGGGGAAGAAATAGGGGGATGTCGTTCTCTAAGCGATTTTAGAGGTCATCTGAAGTACAATAAGAAAAAAGAAATAGGGCTGACAAATGAAAGTTTCACTCTCGCATATACCCCACATAGCAAGTCGTATCGCCGTCGATTTAAATCGTAGCGGCCTTGTTACGATGACCCATGGTTTGGAAGCAACGGCTAAAGAGGCTGAGAAGGTATTGATCGAGAGTGTTAAACGGGAAATGGCACTTGAAGAAAAAGTCAATGAGATTGTACATGCCAACGAAGAGCAGATTGACTATTATCTTGCCGACGAACGTCAACTCTTTTTTATGATCAAGAAAAAACTAGCGCCTGAATTCGGAGTTATTCTATCGTATGAAGATCGTTATTCGGATATCGCCCATAAAATTCTAAACGAACTTTATGAAGAAGATTTGATCAACTATGATGTCAGTGAAAACCGTATCAAAAATATCATTTACGATGCGATGACCAGTTTTATTGCCGATACGGGCGAAATTGAAAATGCCGTGTATGAAAAAATCAAAAGCTATAAACGCCGTTTGATTCCGGGAACAGATGAATATGAAATTATGTATGAGAAATTGTACAAAGACGAGTTGGCACGAAGGGGGATGGCATAATGCGTGATGTATGGATTTATCTCGAAAACGGTACGTTTTTGGAAGCAAAAAGTTTTGGTGCGGACACCACCAATGTGGGCGAAATCGTTTTTAACACCTCTTTGACGGGGTATCAAGAGATTATTTCTGACCCTTCGTATGCGGGCCAGTTTATTACGTTCACGATGCCTGAAATCGGAAATGTCGGCGTGAATGATGAAGATATGGAAAGCAATGCTGCTCATTGTAAAGGGGTAATCGTCCGTCAATACCAAAGTCAGCACTCAAATTTTAGAGCCCAAGAAGCGCTTCATACGTTTTTGGAAAAACACGGGGTTATCGGTATTTGTGACATCGATACGCGCTATTTGACCAAAATGCTTCGTACGGAAGGGGCGATGATGATGATCGCTTCAACGAAAGTCAGTGACAAAGCTGAACTCAAAGCGTTGCTGGAAGCCTCTGCGCGTATCGAAGAGATCAATTATATTGAAGAAGTGAGTACGAAAACAGCATACCGCCATACCAGCGGCGTGTATGATCCGGTACGCTTTGTTTATAATGAAGCGCCGAAGCCGAAAGCTAAAATCGCGGCGATTGATTTTGGGGTTAAGCGCAACATTTTGAATGAACTGACGCAAGCGGGATTGGACGTCATGGTTTATCCCAATACGTTTAATGCGGATGAGCTGATTGC
>DASUMY010000163.1:0-2131 GCA_036277435.1 Sulfuricurvum sp. | reverse complement strand
CAGATGGCGGATTACGCTATTGTCATCCCTTCCAACGCAACGCCGCGTATCCAGGAATCGCATATCTTGATAGGGCATATTTTGTGCGATATCATCGAAAAAGAGCTTTTTGGGGGCGGGGTGGCATGATAAATACATTGTATCGTCCCTCTGCTTCGCTAGAAGCAAGCTTTAGTGCCATAGCGGCAAGCGTAGCCGAGCGGGGCTTTGCTCTGCCGGCGTTCAAATAATAATAATGACCAAAGCGCTCTTTCTTGATCGTGACGGTGTGGTCAATGTCGAAAAAAATTATCTCTATAAGATTGATGATTTCGAACTTATAGAGGGAATTGTCCCCGTATGCAGACACTATCAAGACCAAGGGTATCTGATTATCATTGTAACGAATCAGTCGGGAATTTCGCGTGGGTATTACAGCGGGGATGATTTTGAGCGTTTGAGCAGCTGGATGGTGGACCATTTCAAATCGCTGGGAGTGACGATTACTGATATCTATCATTGCCCCCATCATGAAAGCATCGATGGCGCATGCCGCTGCCGAAAGCCGGAACCGGGGATGTTTCTGGAGGCTCAGCAACAATATGAAATCGACATGGCTCATTCGGTGATGATCGGCGACAATGAGCGGGATATCGAAGCCGCACAGCGTGCCGGCGTCGGAACCAATATTCTTTTCTCCAGCGAAGCAATTGATTCGAAAGCGGATCGTATCATCCGCTCCCTCAAAGAACTTCTTCCATGCTGATAGTGAATACAGGGGGGACGTTTAACAAGCGATACAACCCGATTGGCGGCGTGTTAGAGGTTCCACAAGACAATCATGCCATTGAGGAGATTGTGGCTACGTTCTCTCGCACCATTGCCGTTGAAGGATTGCTGTATAAAGATTCACTGGATATGACGAATGAGGATCGTGCGCTTTTGGGCGAGACGATTGCTCACTCGTCTGCGGATCACATCGTTGTCGTCCATGGGACCGATACGATGGATCTGAGTGCGCAGTATGTCGCATCGTTAGGGCTGCCAAAAGTAATTGTCTTTACGGGTGCAATGGTCCCTTTTAGTATTGACCCTCTTGAAGCAACGGCCAACCTTGCTATGGCGATCGGCTATGCGAAAAACGGATCAAATGGGGTGTATATCGTAATGCAGGGTGTATGCGGGAGCTATGATCGCGTCATTAAAAATAGAGAATACGGGAAATTTGAGTATGTCTAAAGTAAAGTGCGATCACTGCCATCTGGAATTCAGCGATGCGGTGATGATTCATGATGAAAACTACCGTTTTTGCTGTAACGGATGCAAAGGGATTTTTCATCTGTTGAAAGATGAGGGGCTTGAGAGCTTTTATGCCAAAATGGGGGACACAACCCTCTCTCCCCCAACCGAACAGTTCGAAGCAAGTTCCAATTTTGATACCCCTGCATTTCATGAGCGCTTTGTGACGACAACGTCCGATGGACTCTCCCAAGTCTCCTTGATCATCGAGGGGATTCATTGTGCCGCGTGCGTATGGCTGAACGAAAAAGCGCTTCACAAAATGGCGGGTGTCATAGAAGCCCATATCAATTATACGAACAATAAAGCCCACATTATCTGGGATTCGGAAGCGGTAAGCCTTTCTGCTATTATCGACATGATCCGTTCCATCGGCTACAACGCCTACCCGTACGATGCCTCCATGCAAGAGGTCCGCGCGAACAAAGAGCGTAAAGAGTATTATCTGCGTATGGCGGTCGCGACGTTTGCGACGATGAACATGATGTGGATTGCCGTTGCTCAGTATGCGGGTTATTTTAGCGGGATGACCCAAGAGATCAAAACGATTTTGAACATTGCCGAGTGGGTCCTCTCTACGCCGGTTCTCTTTTACAGCGGATGGGTTTTTTACCGCGGGGCCTATTACGGTCTTCGCAACGGCAATGTGACGATGGACATGCTGGTTGTGACGGGATCATCGTTGGCCTATTGTTATTCGATCTACATTACCGTGCTGGAAAAAGGGGAAGCCTATTTCGACTCGGTTGCCATGATCATCACCTTTGTACTGTTCGGTAAGTTTTTAGAGGTTTTGAGCCGAAAACATGCTGCCGATACGCTCGATGTGATGGGAAAATATATCCCGAGCGAA
>DASUMY010000162.1:0-2460 GCA_036277435.1 Sulfuricurvum sp. | reverse complement strand
ATACGTGAACGGAAATAATACCTCATTTAAACCGTGCAAATCCCTGTGGAGGGAGGCACTCTTAAGAAATCTTAGGCTACACTAATCAAAACGAGAGAGAAAATGAATGAATACTGAGCTTTTAACCCTCTTCATCGGAATTATCGCCGTGTGTATGGTCATCATCACGTCGGTCATCGGGCTGGTCGGGTTTCATACGATTAAAACCATGCAAAAAACCCATGAATTTATTGCCCATGTTCAAAACGAGCTGAGCTTTGTGTCAACCAAAGCGGCGTTGACGCTGCATGAAGTGAATGAATTTTTACAGCATCTCAAAGGGCAAACCGAATCGGTCAGCGACAAATCGCTGCAGGCATTGCATGAAATCCGTGATCTGGTCTCCTACATACATGAAGAGACCAAAGATCTCGCCCTCAAAGCCTCCAACGGGATCGCAAAAGTTACCGTCGGAACCCTCGCGATCGGCGCACTGGCTCAGATGTTCAAAAAAAAATCTAACGATTAGGAAGTTCAGATGGAGCAAAAAAATACAATCGGTTTTATACTGGGAGCTGCAATCGGCGGAATCGTCGCGTATTATGCTTTTAAACACCAAGATGAGATTCTAACTAAAATTCATGAGCTGGAAGAGAATCTCGATCTCGATCACAACACCCTGATCCATCAGGCGAAACAGCAGCTCGATCAACTAACCGAAAATGTCAAATCCGCCATCACCCGCACGGCTGAAGCCGCTGAACCCTCGGAAGGAGCCAACGAAGAGGTTGACGCCCTTCGTCAAGAGATCAGCCGTCTACAAGCACAACTCGAAGCACTCAAAGCTTAACGAGAAACGTGGTTACGCCGCAGCATCCGCAATAAAGTGACCAAAAAGGCGATAATCGCCGGCCCCAGTAAAAATCCCCAAAATCCGAAGGTTGTCAGCCCCGCGATAATCGCGAAGAAAATTAAAAAATCATTGATAGGCTGGCGCCCGCGGCTAAAAAGATGATTGATCTGCTGCAAAATAATCAGCCGAACGACATTGTCGATAAAAAACGACAACATAGCCCACGAATAGATCAGTATGATGAGGGCATTGAGACTGTGGCCGTTTAGAAACTCATTCAAAGCCACCGGAAGCCAGATCAGGGCCGTCCCTACAATCGGTATTACCGATGTTACCGCAACCATCAATCCGAACAGCCACGGGTCATAAAGATCAAAAAAACTGATAAAGATTCCAAATGCCACCCCTTGTGCCACGGCAACCCCGATCAGCGTATAAAACCCTGTAGCACTGGTCGCAATCATGTCCTGCACAAACTCTTGACGGATGCGCCGTTTTACAGGGATTACGGGGGCAATCGCGAGCGTCATGGGACGACGGAACCATGCCAGAAAAAAGAAAAAGATGACAATCATAATCATCTCTCCCAATGCGCCCAAAAAGCCCAAAATACCGCTTCCTAAACTCATCGCAAGCGTTGAGATAATTTGTGCTTGATATTCACCCGCTTTTTGGATGAGTGTGCCGACGATCTCCTGCACCCACTCAAATGACGCGGGAAGATGGGCGATAATATACATCCCTTGCGCTTGATACGTAGAGGCGATGTTCATAATTTCAGCCGGATGGCTCGCAATATAGTAGACGAAAAATAAAATCGGGACAAACAATACGAGAAACAACGACAGCGTCATCAACGAAGCCCCCAGCAGTTCCCGATGGGGACGGAGCCACCCTATTTTTGCCATTCGATATTCGGTCACATTCTGCAACGGGGTAAAAGCCGTTACGAGTAAAAATGCGACAAAAAAACTTTTCAAAAAGGGGAAGAAGAGCCAAAACAAAAGAGAGAAAGCTCCCACAATCATCACTCTGACAAATTGGTTATATTCCATCGGGGTCCTTTTTTGACTAATTGTACCGTCTGAGGGCTGATGATTGGAACCATTAGTGATCCATCTTTGCCACTAAGGGCGGATCGAACGGTTTGTTTTTCGCAGCGTCCGCAACGTCGTAACGATAAATGCCAAGATCGCAGGGCCCAGCAAAAATCCCCAAAATCCGAAGGTCGCCAACCCGCCGACAATCGCAAAAAAAATCATAAACTCGTTGATTCGGCTTTTGGCTTGGCTCAGTGTCCGATTCACGAAATTTAGAATCACCAGTTTGACGATGTTGTCGATAAAAAATGCCATCATCGCCCAGGAATACAACGAAATAATCACCACATTCATAATATGGCCTTGAAAATACTCATTGACGGCGATCGGAATCCAAATCAATGCCGTACCAAAAATAGGGATAATCGCAGCAATACCTGTTAAAAATCCCAGTAGCCATGGATTGTACCCCTCAAAAAAAGCGATAAAGATTCCAAACGCAAGCCCCTGTGCCGCCATCACCCCCAGCAACGTATAAAACACAACGGCCGTGGTGGTCGTCATCTCTTCTAAAAATTCCCGTTTGAT
>DASUMY010000161.1:0-2040 GCA_036277435.1 Sulfuricurvum sp. | reverse complement strand
GCCAAGTTAAGGATATTTTCCATATGGTGCGTCAGATGCGTCAAGACATCAAAGTTTAAAAACGAACTGGCACCCTTGATCGTATGGGCAACGCGGAAAATACGATTAAGAAGATCCAAATCATCCGGACGTGTTTCTAGCTCGACTAAATCTTGGTCAAGCTGTTCAATCAGCTCAAATGACTCTATTAAAAAATCTTGTAATATTTCTTCAAATTCATCCATCTCATTACCCCTATTGAATATGCGCTTGCACTACCCGTGCAATTTCATCAAAAAATAAATTAGCATCAAATTTGACCAAATAGGCCTCTGCTCCAGCCTCTTTGCCTCGAATGTCACTAAAATGATCACTAATCGACGAATTAAACACGATCGGGATCATCTTAAAGCGGCTGTCCTCTTTGACCCGTGCAGCAAAATGGAATCCGTCCATTCTGGGCATCTCGATGTCCGATGCGATAAGGCGCAATTTGCCAGGAAGATCGGCACCATAGGATGCATATAAATCTTCGAGTATTTGAAGCCCCTGTTCTCCATCGCTTGCTTCAATAACATCAAAACCCATTTGTATCAATGCTTCTTTTATAATGCGACGTGCCGTAGAACTGTCATCCAATAACAACACAAGCCCGCTAAACTGATTTAAATGATTATCCAGTTTTCCCTGAGAAGGCTGATACAGCCCCAACTCTTGCACCACGCTCTCCAAATCAAGAATCAGCAGCACATTGTCATCTTCAATGCGGGTTACCCCTGTGACTTTAGAACCGTCGATCCCACTGTCCAGAAAAGATGCCGGCTCTATGTCTTTCCAATTGATGCGGCGAATTCGCTTTGCTTCGTGAACGACAAATCCGATCAGAATATTATTGAATTCAGTGATAATTACGCGTGCATTTCTATCCATCTCTTCAGGGGCTTCGATCCCCATCCATTTTGCGAGATTGATGACCGGAATAACGACACCGCGTGAATCGAAAATCCCTTCAATAAAATGAGGGGTTCCCGGCAATTCAGTCAGACTTGGGAAACGGATAATTTCCCGTACTTTGGCGACATTAATCCCGTAGATCCCTTCATATATTTCGTCGCCATCGCGTTTGAAAATACGAAAATCGACCAACTCCATCTCATTGGTGCCGACTTTTAAGATATCTCCATGTCCCTTCATTCGGGCTCCTTGCAAAAGATGGCTTCATCTAAAATAGTTTGATTTTGCGACGATTTTACAACATAATATCTTTCGTTACAAGCAAAAGCACCCAGATTGTAATACGTGAATGTTCCGAATTCAAAAGTGCGGTTTTGATGGTAGTGCCCTTCTATCACAAAATCACACTCTTGGCTCCATCGTTTCCCTATATGGCGCGCGGCTATTGCTTCCATATTGTCTATTTTTTTACAGTGGTTTTTACGTTGCATCGCTTTTTCAAGCCATCCGGTAATGGCTCCGTTGGTGAGTCTGTTCACCCCATTAAGGAGATACAAAACGGCACGGTTGCGAATGAGCTTCGTATAAAGTTCATACCCGAGGGGAACATCAATATCTCCATGCAATAAAGCAACCTGCCGATTTTCAAACTGAACGATGAGGGGTTGATGTGCCCGGTCGACAACCTCTATATCGGGGAAAAGAGAGGCAAGACGAAAATCATGGTTTCCTTCAAGATAAACGATCTCTATTTTCTTTGCGAGGCGATTTAAAAGGGTGACCGCTTCATGGTTCCAGCGCAATGTCTGCTCCACCGGGCCAAAAAGAAGGTCAAAATTGTCCCCCATCAAGATTAACTGGGTTGTTTTGAGTTCTGAACGCTCCAAACTTTCTAAAAAATTGAGGAAAGGGGTACGCCAGGCGGCACAGTGAGAATCCGCAACCAGGATTGCCCCCGTGTGAAGTGTTTTAAGGGACATACGCTATCTTGGGAATCCCAAGGGTTTCATCCAATCCCATCATAATATTGGCATTCACGAGCGCTTGCGAACTGGCACCCCGCATCAGATTATCAATGGCCGCCATTGCGACGAGAGCATTGCCGTT
>DASUMY010000160.1:0-2566 GCA_036277435.1 Sulfuricurvum sp. | reverse complement strand
AAGATTTTTGAGAATGTGCGTTAAGGTTGTTTTATCGATATGCATACCGATATACAATTCGAATTCCTCTTCACCCATCGTAATCACTCGCGTCTCTCTAGGGGACTGAAGTTCTAAATGACCCGCATAAATAGTAGATTCGGTGTATTTATCAAACATCTGCATCAAATAACGAAGCCCCATAGCCAACTCAGGCTCGCTGCCCCGTGACGTACGGTAATAATGGGGACAGCTTTGTATTTTCATCTCACCCATTCGCTGCGCAATGATCTCAGGGGGAATGTAACTCGCTTCAATAATAGCGAGTCCCTCATTGGCGGTAAATCGAGCCTCCAGCGCTTGTGAAACGCCAATCACAGAGAGTTTCTCCTTGCCGTATAATGCAGCATACCCATTATCGTCTTTTGCCAGCGAAATAACCGATTTTGCATTGGCCGTTTCCTCCAACAGAGCAAACGGATAGGCACGCAGAATCACCCCGGTATTGTGCGTTGTGTATTGCAACAACGCATCAAGAACGGTCGGACAGCTCTCATCAAGAATAGCCATACGCAATGAGACAAGAAAAGGAACACTCAACGCTTTAATATCAACAGCTCCAAAAAGAAGTTCGACATCATACGTATCGGTATGCTGAAGCTGCAAAATACGCCCGATCCCTAAGCGCCCTTCTTGCTCTTCTTTTTGTTGAATCTCACGCAGCTCTTTATTAAATGCCGCACTCAAATCGCGCGCAATACCGTGAACACTGAGACAATCGCCGCGATTTGCCGTCAGCTCAATCTCAATTATATCGTCATTAAAAGCCGCATAAGTATTAAGATCTTTACCGATGACCAGTTCACCGATACTCTCATCGAGGATCATAATCCCCTCACCCATTGCAGGCAAGGAGATCTCTTTCGCCGAACAAAGCATCCCCAACGATTCAACCCCGCGTAATTTTGCCGCTTTGATTGTCAACCCGCCCGGAAGCTGTGCATCCACCATTGCAACTGCGACATAGATGCCCGCACGCACATTCGACGCACCGCACACGATTTGACGTACTTCATGCCCTGTATTGACCTGACAAACGTTCAATTTGTCCGCATCGGGGTGACGCTCGCAACTCTCCACAAAGCCCACAACGACTTTATCCGGAACACGAAGGCTTTCATGGCGATCCACCTCCAAACCGATAGCATTAAACGTTTTTAACAGCTGTTCCGTACTGACCGTACTTAAATCAATCCATTCATCTAACCAATTTTTTGTAACGATCATCTAAACTGCTCCAATAATCTAACATCACCTTCAAACAGCGACCGTAAATCCCCAATGCGGTGGATCAACATCGCAAAACGCTCAACCCCAAGGCCGAAGGCATAGCCGCTGACGTTTTCATAACCGACGGCTTTAAATACGTTCGGATCGACAATACCGCATCCCAACACTTCCAACCACCCTGTTTTAGAACAAACACGGCATCCTTCGCCTGCGCAAAATATACAGCTGATATCGACTTCGGCGGAAGGTTCCGTAAACGGGAAAAAACTCGGACGGAATCGGACATCAACATCGCCAAACATCGTTTTTAAAAAATCTTCTAAAATGAATTTCAAATTCGAAAACGATACTTTTCCCGCTTCCTCGACAACCAGCCCTTCCACTTGATGAAACATCGGTGTATGGGTAATGTCGTAATCGCGGCGGAATACGGCACCCGGTGCAATCATCCGAATCGGCGGTTTTGTACTTAACATCGTACGAATCTGCACGGGAGAGGTATGGGTACGCAACAACATCGAATCTTTGAAATAAAAGGTATCTTGCATATCGCGTGCCGGATGGTATTTAGGAAGATTCAGCGCTTCAAAATTGTGAAAATCATCTTCAACCATCGGTCCTGTTTGAACGGCAAAATTCATCGCCGTAAAATACTCGACAATCCGATCCATTGTTTCCAACACCGGATGAAGACTCCCTCGCTCACTCGTAGGGGAAAAAAGACTCACGTCGATCGCTTCCGCTTTCATACTCGCCTCAAGATGGTCTAAAGCTAAAACCAACTTTCGCTCAACGAGCAACGCGTTAAGAGCCTCTTTATGAATATTAAGCTCTTTTGCAAACGATCCTTTTTCCGTATCAGGGATATCTTTCATCCGGGCGAACTCAGCGTTCATAACCCCTTTTTTCCCAAAAACAGCGATGCGAATCTCTTCGATCTTATCGATTGTATCGGCCGATTTTATAGCGTTGTACCACTCTTGCAAAGCTAAATCTCCATCCTAAATTTTATCTGTTTAATTAGCCGTTCCATTCACTATCGGATGGCTTTATATAATAGGCAATTGTAGTGAAATCTCTTTTATAAACAGCTTCAAGGTTTCAACACTGTGCTACAATAGCATAAAAAAATGAGGTTTTGTATGTGTATTTTTTGTAAGATTGTCAATAAAGAAATCCCCTCAAACATGGTGGCTGAAAACGAGAATTTTTATGCGTTTCATGACATCAATCCAAAAGCACCGGTTCATGTCCTCATTATCCCAAAAACACATTACGACAGTTTCAACGATATTCC
>DASUMY010000159.1:0-2648 GCA_036277435.1 Sulfuricurvum sp. | reverse complement strand
GCAAGCAGCCGATACCAAACGCCTTATGGAAGCCTCCTATGAGCAAAAGGTCGCACTGATTGAAAATTACCGCCGTCTCATTACGATTATCCGATCCAATCTTCACTACTATGACGAGTTGATCCGAGCCACTGAAGCGGCGGTCAAAGCCGGGTATAAAGCAGGATACGACCTGCAAACACTGCAAAACAGCCGAGCAATCGAAGAACTCGAAATCAAAATCAACGACCTGAATATTCAAATCGAGCTTGCCGCTCTTTACTACCAAATGCGACATCCACAGGAGCCTTCATTATGAGATCGAATCCCAGCACCATCCACACAACTCTTGGAATCGGAACCGGTCCCTCTCCCAAAAGAGGGGTGAAACTCCTGATCGCTTTCATCGTACTGCTTCTGATGGCGGCAGCGGTGATCTATGGAGTGAAATACTCATCAAAAGAGACAATTTCTTACGTCACCGTCCCCCTCACCGTCCAAGACCTGACGACCAGTGTTTCGGCAACAGGGAATCTCGAACCCACGAACACCGTCGATGTCGGAATCGAAGTCTCCGGAACCGTTAATGCCGTTCTGGTCGATTATAACGATCACGTCCGAACCGGCCAGCCGATGGCACGGCTCGATACAACGAAGCTCAATGCCATCGTCACCAGTTCCAGAGCCAATTGGATGAAATCCAAAGCCAACGCACAAAGTGCTGAAGCTGCTTTGGAAAATGCCCATATCGAACATGATCGTCTTCATAAAATGTACGCATCCACACAAGGCAATTACCCCTCTCGCAAAGAGTTGCAATCTGCGGCTACGACATTACAGCAAGCCAAAGCATCCCTTGCCGCCGCCAAAGCCCAAATTGAGCAATCGTACGCACAGCTCAAAAGCGATGAAGACAATCTGAGAAAAGCGCTCGTCGTCTCTCCGATTGACGGCATAGTACTCGCGCGAAAAGTGGAACCGGGCCAAACGGTCGTCGCGTCGATGCAAACACCGGTATTGTTCACCCTGGCGGAAGATTTAACCAAAATGAGAGTCATTGTCAGCGTTGATGAAGCCGATATCGGCGGTGTCAAAGAACACCAAAAAGTGCGCTTCACTGTCGATGCCTATCCCGATCGCGAATTTGAAGGAGAGGTGACCCAGCTGCGTCTTAACTCTGCCATTGTCAACGGGGTTGTTACCTATGAAGCGGTCGTAGAAGTCCATAATAACGATCTACTTTTGCGTCCGGGGATGACCGCCAGCGCTTCCATCATCACCGACACCCTAAAAAAAGTCACTCTCATCCCCAATGCCGCATTACGTTTTACCCCTCCTGTCTCCGATGATGACAAAGAGAAGAAGAAAAAACGTTCGACCAATGAAGTGGATAAAGGAGAGCATGTCTGGGTATTGAAAAACGGCACACCGATCCGACACAACGTTCGGATCGGAAAAACAAACGGCGTGATGAGCGTTTTACTCGCATCATCGCTGAAACACGATGACCGAATCATCACCGCCATCGAAGAACAGCCATGACCGCCTCTACTCATCCCGTCATTCAGTTCATAGGGACCAAAAAATATTACGGAGAGGGGGATGCCAGCGCCTACGCATTGCGAGGGATCGATTTGACCATTTACCAAGGTGAATTTGTCGCTATCATGGGACCCAGCGGATCGGGAAAATCGACCGCCATGAACATCATCGGATGTCTCGATGTCCCTACCGAGGGAGATTATCTTTTTGAAGGGATCAGCGTCACCGAGCTAAGCCGCGATCAAAGGGCATTGCTGCGGCGCCACTACATCGGCTTTGTCTTCCAGGGGTTTAATCTGCTGGGGAAAACATCTGCTATCGAAAACGTCGAGCTCCCCCTTCTCTATCGGGGTGTCCCTGCAAAAGAGCGTCATCTCTTGGCTATGGAAGCCCTTCGCAATGTCGGACTTGAAAACGTTGCCCACCATACTCCCGGCGAACTCTCCGGCGGACAGCAGCAACGCGTTGCCATCGCTCGCGCGATTGTCACAGATCCTTTGATCTTGTTGGCCGATGAGCCTACGGGGAATCTCGACAGTGTTAAAAGTATCGAAGTCATGGAACTGCTCAAATCCTTCAATCGGGATAAAGGAATCACGATTATCATGGTCACCCATGAACGTGAAATGGCCCAATACGCCTCACGAATCGTCCATTTTAGGGATGGAAAAATTGATACGATCACCCACAATAGCGAAGGGGAAAAGCGATGATTTGGAACGCTTTTATCCTCGCACTTCGTGAAATACGCCGAAGCGTCATGCGCTCGGTTCTGACAACGCTTGGGATCGTCATCGGCGTAGCCTCGGTTATTGCGATGGTGATGCTAGGCGATGCAACAACCGCTTATGTTACCCAAAGCATCTCCAAACTCGGCAGCAACATGCTCATTCTCCGCCCCGGACAAGACCGTCATGGTCCCCGCGCAGATGATTCGACCGCCAAACGATTCACCCATGACGATGTTCTCGCCATTTCTCGTGAAGTCGGAGGGCTCAAAGGGGTGGCTCCGGTAGCTTCAAAAGCGATACAGGCGGTCTATGGGAATCAAAACTACTCCACCTCCGTTGATGGAAGCAATAATGACTATTTTACAGTCAAAGATTGGCAATTCGAAGAGGGACGAA
>DASUMY010000158.1:0-6319 GCA_036277435.1 Sulfuricurvum sp. | reverse complement strand
GATTTGTAATCCTGCTGATATTTCGGATTTTTTGATGACCACCCAGGGTGAGCTTGAGTCGCTCATGATGATTGAAAAGCCCTCCGTTCGCTTAAAACCAAAATTGAAATTTCGAGCCGAATACAATTTGCAAAGAGCGCTTTACCCCGTTTTTTTCCCGGATGATACGATCACGTTGGCCTTGACGACCGCCTTGTCACGCAAAGGAGTTTTTGCACTCTACTGCAATCAGATTCCTTCGCTTCGTGTAGCATCTGCGTTAGGGCAACATGTTATTGTTACCGTAGGGCGTGATATGCTTCCCTGGCACCATCTTATGTCTTTGCAACAGCCGTCATGTTGTACGTTTGATGGTAATACTGCTTTCGGCTCCAAGGATGGCTTGCTGTTAAATAGGGCCGTTGAGTCTAAGGCTAAAGCATGTGTAGAGTTTGTTTCCAATGATGGCAGCTCGCCCCATACCAAGAATGTCCGCTTTGAACCGGCTCATGCTGCCCTTAGGTCCGTTGTTATGGAGCATGCGTTGCAGGGGCAATCACTTTGCGGTATTTATCTCAGCCGTCAACACGCGTCGCAAATATGCAGTTTTTCGTCCAAAATCGGGTATCTTCCCATGGCACGTTTTTTGGATAATCCCCTCAATGATCCGAAGCATATGCTCTCATCGATTGCTGATATGGATGAATCGGGTAGACGGCTGGTGGCCAACTTCAAAACGGCCTATCCAACGTTATATGGACAAATAGAGGATGCCCGTTTTCAATCCCATGGCACCGTGTCGATGTTGAGCCGATTATGGGGAATGGCTGCTCTGTTTATCGGAATCTCGGATGGGGAGGATATCCAATCGGCATGTGAACATCTGGAGGCGGCTGCTCTTGAATTTAACGGAAAATCAGGACCGCGCATCGATTATAAAGTGATAAAATCGCAGAGTGGATATGATATCGATCCGCGATTGGCCATCCGGTCTGCGATGAGTTTTAAACTAGCAGGGGTGGATGAGTACCTGCTTAGTTTCGGATTTATTGATTCATTGGCCGATTTCATAGCGCAGCAAGCTGAGCTTGCCGATTCGAATATCGCGATTCAAGGGGTAACGTTAAGCGGCAGCCTGTTTGAAAACCGTCAGCTGTTGATGCGTACGTATAATGCTATCAGCCCGAATTATAAAATTTTCAGAAACGAGCGTTTAGGTATGGACGGAGCGAATGTCGCGGTTGGAGCGATCACCCTTGGCAGCGAATAAAAATCAAACTCTATAAGGAATAACTATGTGTAAAGATTGCGGCTGTTCGATTACCGATAGCCATCCCCACGAGCATCACCGCCATGATGATCACCATCATCATCACAGCCATACGCATCATCATGAGGCGCTTCATGCCAATCCGCAGCTGAATGATCCCAAAACGATCTCCGTCATTACTAAAATATTGGACAAAAATGATCAAGAAGCGATCCATAATCGTGAGCATTTTGAGGATCACGGCGTATTGGCGATCAATCTGATGAGTTCGCCTGGAAGCGGAAAAACGGCCTTGCTGGAGAAAATGGCGGATTTGGCGGAGTTTAAATTCGGTGTGATTGAGGGGGATTTGGAAACATCGCGTGATGCCGATCGCATACGTGCCAAAGGGATTCCCGCCCATCAGATCCAAACGGGTAGCGCGTGTCATCTCGATGCATTTATGGTCCATAACGCGCTGCATGAGCTTCCGATTGCCGATTTGGATGTCTGCTTTATCGAAAACGTCGGAAACCTTGTCTGTCCGGCGAGTTATGATGTCGGGGCGCATCTGAATATTGTATTGGTTTCGATTCCTGAAGGGGAAGACAAAATTGAAAAATATCCGGTTATGTTCCGAACCGCCGATCTGATATTAATGACCAAGTGCGATCTGCTTCCCCATTTTGACTTCAATATTGCCAATGCTAAAGAAGCTGCGCGCCGTCTGAAGCCAAGCGCCGATATCCTTGAAATATCGACCAAAGACGATGAGAGTATCCGCAAGGTGATCCGCTGGATCGAATTCAAAAAAAGCATGAGACACTAGCATGTGCCTCTCTATCCCCTCAAAAGTGGTTGAAATCGATGAACACAATGTCGCTACGGTCGATACGATGGGGGTTCGCCGCCATGTCAGTTTGGATCTCTTAGGAGAGGAGATCGCTATTGGCGACTATGTGCTGATCCATATCGGTTTCGCGATGGGTAAAATCGATGAAGCGGATGCGTTAGAGAGCTTGAAAGTGTATGAGCAGATGATTCAAGCGATGGATGAAGCACAACGGCGTGCCGTCATTGAAGAAGATGACCGATGTGCGAACAGGATACCGTCGTAATGGTGCATGAGAAGAGTCTCTTTGACGGTTTTCGTCATGCCGATACGATCCATGCCCTTGCGCATACCATTGAGCGTGAAGTCCAAAAGCTGGATGAACCGCTTCGAATAATGGAGGTGTGCGGCGGGCATACCCACACGATTATGAAATACGGCCTTAAACAGCTCCTTCCTCCATCAATCGAATTTATCCACGGTCCTGGGTGTCCGGTGTGTATCATGCCAAAAGAGCGGATTGATCATGCGATTGCGCTGGCAAGGATGCCTAATGCCATTCTCCTGACGCTTGGGGATATGATTCGTGTCCCCGGTTCTTCGACCTCATTGGCACAGGAACGTGCCAAAGGTGCCGATATCCGTCCCCTTTATTCACCTATGGATGCCCTCAAAATTGCCCGTGAAAATCCTCATAAAAAAGTAATCTTTTTTGCCATCGGATTTGAGACGACAACCCCGATGAGTGCTGCGATAATCCTTCAATCTCAGTTGGAAGGATTGCAAAACCTCTTTTTTCATATCAACCATGTGCTTGTTCCGCCTCCCGTTCATGCGATCATGGCTGATGGTCAGAATCGCATTAATGCCTTTATCGGACCTTCCCATGTGAGTGTTATTACGGGGTCACAGATTTATGATTCGATTGCACTCGCATACCATACCCCTGTCGTAGTCAGCGGTTTTGAACCGGTTGATGTGATGGAGGGGATACTACGGATTGTTGAACAGAAACTCCAAGGACGCAGTGAGGTAGAAATACAGTACACAAGAGCCGTCACAAAAGAGGGGAATAGAAAAGCGCAAGCAATGATCGACCAGACAATGACCCTTCGTGATACCTTCCGATGGCGGGGGCTTGGGGATATTCCAAAGAGTGCTTTGACATTGCGCGACGACTATGCGCATGTCGATGCCGAACGGGTCTTTGCCGACTTTCTTTCCAACGAACCGATCGATGATCATAAGCTCTGCATCTGCGGTTCGATTCTGCGAGGCGTTGCCAAACCGAATGATTGCACGGTTTTCGGCACCGCCTGTACTCCCAGTTCTCCGCTGGGAAGCTGTATGGTCAGCTCGGAGGGTTCCTGCAACGCCTACTATCGCTTCGGAGGGACGGAATGAAACACATACAGCTTTCCCATGGCGGCGGCGGTGAGGAGATGGAAACCCTGATCCATACCCTTTTTTACCGCCATTTCGGCAATGAAACTCTCCTGCGCAGCGAAGATGCGGCCGTATTGGAAGTCAAAGGTAAAATCGCCTTTACGACTGACAGCTACACGGTCTCCCCTTTGTTTTTCAACGGCGGATCTATCGGCACAATTGCGATTGCCGGAACGCTGAATGACTTGGCAATGATGGGGGCCAGACCGCTGTATTTAAGCTGTGCCTTTATCATCGAAGAGGGGCTGGCGTATGAGGTGTTGGAAAAAATCGTCCTCTCGATGAAAGAGGAACTCTCCGCATCGGACGCAAAAATCGTTTGCGGTGATACGAAAGTCGTTCCGCGAGGCTCGTGTGATCAGATTTTTATCAATACATCAGGAATCGGAGAGATAGTTATTGATACGATTTCAGCTCATAATTTATGCGAGGAAGATGTTGTTCTCGTCTCAAGAGACATCGGCACCCATGGTGCCACGATATTAGCGTCGCGTGAGGGGATAGATTTGCAAAGCGATTTGTCCAGCGATTGTGCTCTCCTTTGGCCGTGCGTCAATGCGCTTATCGAGGAGGGAATACAGATCAAGGCATTGCGCGATGCGACGCGTGGCGGAATCGCTGCGGTGCTCAACGAGTGGGCGGTTGCCAGTGCCGTTTGTATTGAGATCGATGAAGCGATGATACCCATCAGTGATCCCGTACGAGGGATATGTGAACTGCTGGGGATGGAACCGTATGATTTTGCCAATGAGGGGACGTTTGTCCTGGCCGTAGCCTGCAGCGATGCCGAAAAAGCAGAAGAAATTTTACGACGGTTTGATATTTGCAGAAACGGACAGATTATCGGTAAGGTATCGTTAAAAAAGCCGGGAAGGGTTATTCTTCGCTCAGCATGGGGAACAACACGCTATCTTGAACGTCCAAAGGGAGAACTCCTCCCAAGGATCTGTTAATTATGCACGAGTATTCAATTGTCCAATCACTTCTGGACCAATGCGAAAATTTGGCCGAAACGCATCATTCCCAACGGATTACCAAAGTCGTCATTAAAATCGGTCAATACAGCGGGGTAGAGCCCCATTTACTGCAAACCGCCTTTGAAACGTTCAAAGAAAAAACACTCTGTGAGGACTCTGAACTGGTGATGAACATTCAGCCGCTTGTTATCGTGTGCAATGCGTGCGGAAAAGAGAGTATCTTGGATCAGCCACATACGCTTTGTTCCCATTGTCAGAGCATCGATGTTCGTGTTATTGATGGGGAAGATATGATGTTGATGAGTTTGGAGATGGAATAAGCGGATCAAGAGAGAAAGCACCTCCACTCATTGTGGAGGTGTTGGGATACGATTACTGTGCGGCTCGACAGTGAGGGCATACTTTTGCAGCGAGAGGGATTTCCATCGCACATTCAGGACATGTTTTCGTCGTTGCGGCTGGTTGTTCAGGGAGCGGTTCTGCGGCTTTTAGTTTGTTATAGGCTTTAACCATCATAAACATGACAAACCCTAAAATTGTAAATGAAATGAGATCATTGACAAAAACGCCGAGTTTGATTGCCGGAGCTCCGGCTGCGTCCAAGGCTGATAATGATGCATATTCTTTGCCGTCAAGGGCAATAAACAAAGATGAAAAATCAACGCCTCCCATCAACAGTCCGACCGGGGGCATGATGACATTGGCCACGAGCGATTTCACAACCGTAGCGAAAGCGGCACCGAAAATAAATCCAACCGCCATATCGACAACGTTTCCTGAAATCAAAAACTTTTTGAATTCCGCGATCATGTAAACCTCCATTGGTGATATATCAAATTATTATATCAGAAGTAGATATTCTTTTACGATTGTTCTATTGTTTTTATCGTTTCGCGGGCTATCTCTCGCTCTTCGTCGGTATGTATGACGATGAGCTTCACGGCAGATCCATCTGCACTGATTTCCAATGGATCGGTCTGTACCACGAGATTTTTTTCTCTATCCAAGAGTATGCCGAAGGGTTCCATATTCGCAAGAATTTTTTCTCGGATCAACGCCGAATGTTCTCCGATTCCGCCGGTGAATACGATCGCATCCACATCTTTTAATATCGCCATATAGGAACCGAGATATTTTTTTGCATGATAGGTGAACATATCAATGGCCAAAATAGCCCGTTGGTTGCCTTGTTTGCCCAATGCTATTACATCGCGCATATCACTGACGCCGCAAATTCCTTTTAATCCTGACTCTTTATTGAGCATCTGATCAATCATTTCAATGCTCATCCCTTTGTGCCGTTGCAAATAGAGGATGATTTCGGGGTCCAGATCACCGCATCGTGTCCCCATGATCAACCCCTCTAGCGGAGTGAATCCCATCGATGTGTCGATGCTTTTCCCGTTTTGAACGGCACAAACGCTATCGCCGTTGCCCAGATGAAACGTAATGAGATTCAGTGAATCCAACGGTTGGTTCAAATACGATGCAGCTGTTGTGGCAATGTAGCGATGGGACGTTCCGTGAAATCCGTAACGTCGAATCTTTTCCTCTTCGTACAGCGCGTAGGGTAGGGCGTACATATAGGCATAAGGAGGAATGGTTTGGTGAAAAGAGGTATCAAAAACGGCCACTTGTTTGATCTTCGGATAGCGTGAACGGATGGCTTTTATCCCTGCGAGATTCGCTTTGTTGTGCAACGGGGCTAAATAGATTAGTTTTTCGATGGTTTCGATAACCTTCTCATCGATTAGAACCGATTCGTGATACTCTTCTGCCCCATGGACAACTCTGTGACCTACGGCATCAATGGTACCGATGGTATCCAATACGCCA
>DASUMY010000157.1:0-4778 GCA_036277435.1 Sulfuricurvum sp. | reverse complement strand
AAAGCGTACTACGATGCGAGGAGTGTCGTCCTCTCGTTTATGTTTTTCGGGGTCCTGATTCCTGCGCTGTTGATGATTTGTGCAGAGTTTTATACATCCGATCTATTTGCTTTTGCCCTTAATCCTTTTACTATGCCTGAGGGGAAGGATTGGCTTTGGATAGCCCTCATGGGACTGGCGGCTGCATTCGGGCAGCTTTACATGACCCGTGCCTATTTTTATGCTAAAGCGGGATTGGTCAGTACGATCAGCTACTCGGTTATCCTCTTTGCATCCCTCTTTGGAATAGCATTGGGAGATCTTTTACCCACTGCGATGATTATAACCGGAGCCGTAATGATTGTTATGAGCGGAATAGTGCTCTCACGAGAAAAATAGCAAATCCGTTTTTAGTCAAAAACGTTTATGATCTTATCGCCCAATTCATCCAAAGGCATTTTTTCTTTCACCTGAGCAGATTTTTTTTCAGTCGGTACACTTGTATTCTCTTCAGGCTGAACAGCAGGTGCAGCTGATTCCATCACCGTCGGATTATTACTTTGATTGCTGTCACTCGAAACATTCATTTCAGCAGTCATGGCCTCTTTTTGGGAATCCAGATAAAAGGCTTTGAAGAGTATAAAGGCAAGTGCAAAAAGAATGAGATAAATAAAAGGTCGCATCGTAGCTCCTACGTCTGATAATTTTACGGTATAGGCAGTAAAAGTGTCTCATTTAGTCAATAATACAAGCGATTAAATGATACACTTACATCATGGAAAAGAATAATACTCACTTTTGGGAAACGAAACAACTGCATGAACTTTCTCATGATGAATGGGAAGCGCTTTGTGATGGGTGCGGGCTATGCTGCTTGCACAAACTCCAAGACGAAGAGGATGAGAACGCACCCGTTCTTACGACCCGTGTCGTCTGCCGCTGCTATGACCTTCAAGCAACACAATGCAGCGATTACGCCAACCGTCATACCGTTGTTCCGGGCTGTACCGCACTTACGGCCGACCGCGCTGCCGAATTCGACTGGCTTCCCCAAACCTGCGCCTATCGTTTACGCCATCATAATCTCCCTCTTCCCCAATGGCATCCACTGATCAGCGGGACAAAAGAGAGTGTCAGACCCTATAGTCTGCATGCACTGAACCCCGTGATGGAAACCGATGAAATCGATTTGGAAGATTATCTGATTTAAGTCATGAAACACAAGCCCTCGTATTATGATCATTGTCTCTCAGAGATGAAAGAGATGTTTAGTATTCCGGAGGAGCTCTTTTTTGAACTGAATGACGCCTTTTTCGAAATCGCCGCGCAGCAAATAGAGTTGCTACGAGTGGCGTTGTTACAAAAAGATGTACAGCAACTCATTTTGCATTCTCACACCCTCAAAGGAAGTTCCATCTCACTGCGACATGAAACCATCAGCCAACTGGCGGCCCAGATGGAACGTCACGCCAAAGAAGGGAGCGCTTTTAATTACGCAAAAGCGATCTATGCCCTCTCAGAAGAAATAGCCCGACTTCGAGGGGAATACCTACGATGGAAACAAAACACTGCAAACAAACCGACTAATGCAGACTAGATTAGCACATCCGCTCGTTTCCTATACCCTTGTCGTCTCTCAATTTTCAACGCTTATTGCTCTGGTAGCGAGCACGACGGTGTGGTATGAAACCTTTATCGCCCTTTTCCTGCAATCTACCGGAGCAGCTATCGGGATATGGGCAGCCTTCACAATGCGTTTAACACAAATCGCTATTCTCCCTGATCCCAGTGATGATATACTACTGATTCAATCCGGCCCATACCGTTTTATCCGCCATCCGATGTATCTGTCCGTGCTGCTCATCATGATTCCGATGGTGAGTGTTGAACCCACGCTGCAACGGCTGATATTGCTTGCACTCCTATTCGTGACCCTGCTCACCAAACTCCACTATGAAGAATACCTGCTCAAGAAACGTTTTTCAAACTATGCCGCCTATCAAAAACGGACCAAAAAGCTGCTGCCATGGGTGTTTTAACGATCCCCTATTGGGTCTATATGCTTCGCTGTTGTGATGGAACGCTCTATACGGGCATTACGATTGACCTTGAGCGCCGGCTCCACGAACACAACACCTCGAACAAAGGGGCGAAATACACCAAGGCAAAACGCCCTGTCACATTGGTGTACCATGAATCATGTGAAACCAAAAGCACGGCATTAAAACGGGAAATAGTCCTCAAGAAAATGACAAAACTCCAAAAAGAGGCCTTGATCTGTATCGAGCGTTAACATCCCCTATTTCGTCAAATCAAATTTTTCAGCTTTAACTCTAGCCTCTTGTGCTTTTTCGTTTTCCCCTGCCGTTTTATAAATCTCTGATGCTTTTCTGAGATAATCAGCATCATCGATCGCTTCTTCGTCCAATAGCTTAACCGCGCTGTAAAAATCTTTATCTTGAGCGAAACATTCGGCAATCTCTATCGCATGCGCTTGTTTTGCAAACGGTTCAATGCTGTAATACAAACCCGATTCGAATACACTGTTTCGTGTTTGCTTCGCACGCGAATATTCCGCTTCCGCTTCCGTGCAGTTTCCATCGTTCAACTGTTCTTTGATCGTTGCTATTTGGGCATGGTACAGCTTTTGAGTCTCTTTAATATTTCTGCGGTCGATTTCGGAATAAATTAAAAGGGCCACTAATCCCCCTATTCCAAGAATCAACGAAACCTTCATAATCATCTTGGATAAAGGAGACGGAACTTTTGTGACATGGTGGATATCGTGCATGTTTTATCCTCAGATATAGTATTCAAACGTTTTGGTCTGAAGCGGTAAATTACTGCATTATAGCTTTTATTTAGTATAATTTTTCATTCACCCTATTCAAGTACAATCTCTAAAATCATCTCTATCAGGAAACCTATTATGAAACACGTTTTACTCCTCAACCTTCACCAAAAATACGAAGGATTTGCCAACGGAAATCTCACCCATGACATTCTCAAAGAAGCAAAAAAGTTTTTTTTAGACAACGGCTACGACGTGCGTGAAACAACGATCGATGCCGGATACGACGTTTCTGAAGAGCTCGAAAAGTTTAAATGGGCTGATCTGTTTTTCGTCCAGTCACCCGTCTACTGGATGGGATTGCCGTGGCTGGGCAAAAAATACGTGGATGATATTTTCTCAAGCGGAAACAATACCGTCACCTACGTAAGTGACGGCAGAAGCCGCGAGGATGCCTCAAAACAATACGGAAGCGGCGGATTGATGCAGGGGAAAGAGTATATGCTCAGTTTCACCTATAACTGCCCGATAAGCGAATTTGACAATCCAAACGGTTTTTTTGAAGGGATGAGTGTCGATCAGGCAAATGTCGCCTTGCACAAGACCTTTCAGTTTTGCGGAGCAAAACCCCTGAAAAGCTATGCCGTCCATGATGTCTATAAATCGGATTTCAGTCTAGAAGATGCCCTGAAAGGGCTTCAACACACTTTAGCACAGAACTTTCCACGCTAAGGTGTGACGCAGGCTCAGCGTATGCTGGCCAAGAGTGATCCCGATAGAATCAGTCTCTTAGATTGAGCCATGAAGGGGGATTGTCGAAACTGAGTTCACTTTCGTGCCAGTCTGTTTTTTCACTGTTGCGGGCATGCAGTTGGCTGCCGATCAGGATATATTGCAATCCCGTAATCTTACTGGTAAGTTTTTTACCCTCTTTTAATGCACTTAAAACGGCTTCTCTACTTTCCATAATGGTCCTTTTAAATCGACTCGGAAAAACACCGGATAGTGTCTTAGTAAAATGATTTGTGGAGGAAATGAAATCTTCCGCATAAATGCGGAAAGCTTTAGGGGATTGCAAAGGACAAATTTGTCCTTGCTGCCTAAATGAGCTTTGCCCATTTAGGTATTTAATTAAGTTACAGTGCTGTAACGTTTTCTGCTTGGGGACCTTTGTCACCTTGACCTACTGTGTAAGTCACTTTTTGACCTTCGTCAAGAGAAACACGGCCATAACCAGTGCTGTTGATTTGACGAAAGTGTACGAATACATCTTTACCGCCGTTATCTTGTTGGATAAATCCAAAACCTTTTTCGCTGTTGAACCATTTAACGGTTCCGTTTAGTACGTCTGCCATAATAAACCCTTTGTGTTGTAATACACTTCGTTGCCGAAGTGGTCGAAAATATAAAGTGGAGTATTCTTATGGTAGATCGTACTGTTAACTAAAGGTCTTCAATAAAAAGCAAACCAAAGATGAAACTCTAAATCATCTTTCTGTACGAGTATTATACCTGAAAAAAAACTTAATTGCTATAGTAATTTATTTTAGGTTTTTAACAAAGAATCAATACGCCCTATTTCGTCGCCGATGAGCTCAAATTCAAAGATACGAAGATCCTCATCCATATGAGTTTTCGACGTAGATCCGATCAAGGGAACAATACCTTTATGACTCAAATAGCGGTAAAAAATTTGCGCCTGCGTTTTGCCATATTTTCCGGCCAACGCCACGACCGCTTCATGTGCCAGGATATGAGGATTGGCCGTCAGACTCCAAAAGCTCTGATAAACTATCCCCTGCGCATCACACCATTGCCGAAGTTCTATGTCATATCCGCTTTCAGCGTAAAAACGGTTTTGCACGACGGCAGGCTTTACCTCAGCATCGGCATAAAGCCGCTTCAACAGCTCTACGTCATAACAGTTGCTGATCCCCAGCTGGCGTGTACCGCCCGTGCGATAGATCGTTTCCATCGCTCCCCATACTTTCAGGAGATTCGTATACGG
>DASUMY010000156.1:0-5436 GCA_036277435.1 Sulfuricurvum sp. | reverse complement strand
CCGTTGCTACCGAGGCCGCAATGGTTGTCGTCAAATAAGCAACACCGGCAATGGCATTCGCACCGAATGCCGATCCGCCGTTAAAACCGTACCAACCGAACCATAGCAGCCCTGCCCCTAAAGCGGTCAAAATAACACTCGCAGGTTTCATAGCGACTTTTGGATAGCCGACACGTTTTCCGATCAAAACAGCCAATACCAGACCTGCCAAACCACCATTCATATGAACAACGGTACCGCCGGCAAAGTCAAGGGCACCTTCGTTAAAGAGGTAACCGCCGCCCCACACCATATGGGTAATCGGAGCATAAACGACCAACACCCACATCGCGACAAATACCATCCAGGTAGAAAACTTCATACGTTCAATCACCGATCCCGATGCAATCGCTACGGTGATCGCCGCAAACGTTCCCTGGAAAACCACAAAGACATATTTAGGATAAAGCTGACCCAAATCAACATTGGTCAAATCGGTCCAGGCAATACCATTGAGCATGACATTGCCAAAACCGCCGATGACCTGATTCATAGGCCCTTCCATCGTTCCAAACGCAATCGAATATCCCGCCAAGATCCAAACGATAAATCCGACGACAAACGCACCGAATACCATTGCATAGGTATTCAATACGTTTTTAGCTCTCGTCATCCCGCCATAGAACAGCGCTAACCCTACCGGTGTCATCAACATTACCAATGCCGTTGACATCATCATCCATGCTGTATCACCCGAATTGAGAACAGGCGCAGCTGCATCCTCTGCAAAGGCCAACATAGGCAAAAGCAATAACGGTAAAATGAATCTCTTCATCTTCTCTCCTTTTAATGTGTGATCGAAATCTCAAACACCATTCTACTCGCAGGTGAGTATAATTTAATGCACAATAATGATTAATTTTTAATCAGTCTATAAAAAGGGCGCAGGGGAAAAGCGATGAGGCGCTCGCCTCAAAAAAAGGAGATACGGCAGAAGTACGTAGAATTAGACCGCATCGCTGTTTGTTTCACCCGTACGGATACGGATAATTTGATCAATATCGCTGATGAAAATTTTTCCATCCCCGATTTTTCCCGTACGCGCTGCTTCCACCAGTGTATTGACGACCTGATCCACATTGGCATCATCGATCACCATCTCTAATTTAATCTTCGGTAAAAAATCAACGACATATTCCGCGCCGCGATACAATTCACTGTGCCCTTTTTGCCGACCATACCCTTTTACTTCGCTCACCGTCATACCGGTAATCCCGATTTCAGCAAGCGCATCTTTGACATCTTCCAATTTAAAAGGTTTGATAACAGCCTCTACTTTTTTCATATATACGAGCTCCAAAAATTTTACCCTCATTTTAGCTTGAATTACTGTTTTGCGCAAATTGCCTTAAAAACATAGCTTAAGGGGCGATGGGTTATAATCGGCGACTTAATCTTCACTTTCCGGGGCCGAAATGAACGATCTGCTAGACAACAGCGAAATTCACGATATAAATATAGAAGACACACTTAAAAGTAGTTATCTTGACTATTCCATGAGCGTTATCATCGGACGAGCACTTCCAGATGTACGCGACGGACTAAAACCGGTTCACCGCCGTATTCTGTATGCGATGGACAAACTCAGTCTCTCAGCCGGTGCCAAATACAAAAAATCAGCCCGTATTATCGGGGATGTTATCGGACAGTATCACCCGCACGGCGATACGTCGGTCTATGATGCACTCGTACGTATGGCACAGCCTTTCTCGATGCTCGCACCGCTCGTCGACGGTCAGGGGAACTTCGGTTCCGTCGATGGCGACAACGCCGCAGCGATGCGTTATACGGAAGCACGTATGACCCGCTATGCCGGAGAGCTTCTCAAAGACCTCGACAAAGACACCGTCAATATGGTCGATAACTACGACGGTACGACGCAAGAGCCGGATGTTTTGCCCACGCGCGTTCCCAACCTCCTTATTAACGGTTCGAGCGGTATTGCCGTCGGTATGGCGACCAATATCCCTCCCCATAACCCCAATGAAGTGCTTCAAGCGCTCGTATACCTTATGGATAACCCCAACGCATCACTGATCGAGGTGATGCAGTTTATCAAAGCTCCCGATTTTCCTACGGGGGGAACCATCTACGGTAAAAAAGGGATATTAGACGCCTACGAAACGGGCCGCGGCCGTATTCGGGTTCGCGCCAAAACCCACATCGAGAAAAAAGCCAATAAAGATGTCATCGTTATCGATGAGCTCCCGTATCAGGTCAACAAAGCGCGCTTGATCGAAACCATTGCCGAACTGGTCAAAGATAAATTCATCGAGGGGATCAGCGAAATTCGTGACGAATCGGACCGTGAAGGGATCCGCGTCGTCATCGAGCTCAAACGAGACGCGATGAGCGAAATCGTCCTCAACAATCTGTACAAATCGACGAACATGGAGACGACGTTCGGAATCATCATGCTCTCGGTGTTTAACCAAGAACCGCGTATCTTTACCCTTCTTGAGATGCTGGGCCATTTTATCAACCACCGCAAAACCGTTATTATCCGCCGTACGATTTTTGATCTTGAAAAAGCAAAAGCACGTGCCCATATCTTGGAAGGTTTGAAAAAAGCGCTCGATCATATCGATGCGATCATCAAACTCATCCGTGCCAGTGCCGATACCGAAACCGCTAAAAACGGGCTGATTGAAGAATTCGGTTTTTCTCCGATACAAGCGCAAGCGATTTTGGACATGCGCCTTCAGCGTCTTACGGGTCTAGAGCGTGACAAAATCGAAAACGAGCTTAGAGAGATTTTGGCTCATGTCGAATACCTTGAATCCATCCTTCGCAGCGAAGAGGTTCTCAAAGGGATCATCAAAGACGAGTTCATTGAGCTCGTCGAACAATTCAATATTCCTCGTATGACCGACATCGAAGATAACTATGATGACATCAATATCGAAGATTTGATCCCGAATGAACCGATGGTCGTTACGATCAGCCACCGCGGTTACATCAAACGTGTTCCGTTGGCTTCTTATGAGAAACAGCGCCGCGGCGGAAAAGGGAAAGTTGCTGTAACGACCTACGATGATGACTTTATTGAAAAATTCTATACCTGCAACACCCACGATACGCTGATGTTCGTCACCGATCGCGGTCAGCTGCACTGGTTGAAAGTGTATAAAATTCCGGAAGGGTCACGCACAGCAAAAGGAAAAGCGGTCGTTAACCTCATTAACCTCGAAGCCGATGAAAAAATCCGTTCGATTATCCCGACGACCGATTTTGATGAAAACAAATCCCTTGTTTTCTTCACCCAAAACGGTATTGTCAAACGAACGGCATTAAATGAATTCTCGAATATCCGAAGCAACGGTGTCCGTGCTATCGTTCTGGATGACGATGATGCATTGATTACGGCCCATATCGCAACCGAAGAGACGAAATACCTCTTTATCGTGACAAAATATGCCCAATGTATCAAATTCGAAATTGAAAAAACCCGTGATCAGGGACGTAGCACCCGTGGGGTACGCGGTATTAAATTCAAAATTGACGGCGACGTCGTCGTCGATGCGAATATCATCAAAAATGACGAGCAAGAAATTTTGATGGTGAGTGAAAAAGGGATCGGAAAACGTACGACCGCAGAAGAATACCGCCTTACCAACCGGGCAGGTTCGGGTGTTATTGCGATGAAACTCAATGCGAAAACAGGGACAACCGTTGTCGGATGTCTCATGGTCGATGAAACGATGGATATGATGGCGCTCACCAAAGCCGGCAAAATGATCCGTGTCGATATGCAAAGTATCGCCAAATCGGGGCGCAACACCAGCGGTGTCTACATTATCAAAGGGGATGATGTTGCCAGCATTTCGCGTTGTCCAAAAACAGAAGAAGAGGATGAAGAGGGTGAAATTTCCGAATCCGGAGAAGGTACGTTAGTTTTGGAATAGTATTTGCTTAAGTAGACTACTATTCAGCCTATTGAAGGAAATTAACAATGAAATACTCAAGCATTCTGGCTTTTCTTTTAAGCATATCCGCCTTGCAAACGGGGCTTTTAGCCTCAGAAGACGCAGGAAAAGTCCGATGTGTCTACAGCGGTACGGACGGCAATTGTGTCGAAGCGGCACTCGATTCTTCCCATCAGCTCGTTATTACGGTTTTTGGACAAGGGGTTGCCCCAACGGTAACCGCTTCTCCGGCACAAGCCTATGCACTGGCTAAACGTGCGGCCTTGGCAGACGGCTACCGCCAAATCGCGGAACGGATCAAAGGGGTCCATGTTGAAGGGCAAGATTCCATCAAAAACATGATGCTTCAGCGTTCAACCGTTCGTACCTCTGTCGATGCGATGGTACGCGGTGCCAATGTCATGGATACCACTTTTAAAGAGGGTCTATGCGAAGTGGAACTCGAAATCGTTCTTTCTTACTCGCAGTTTGCGCGCTAATCAGCGCCTCTGCTCTTCACAGTGATGAATATTGGATCGGCTATCGCCTCACCACTCACAATTCTCACTTAACCTCGGAACATCTCACCGTTTCTAAATCAATGACCCCCTGTGGCGGAGAAAAAACATCGCTTCTCGTTTTGCCGCGCCAGCCCAATGAATCGCTGCACTCCCTTTTAAAATCCAATGAGGATGACTTTATCGAATACGCGACGCGACAGCCCCTAAAACTTCAAAGCCGCCAGAACATAGCCCATCAGACACACCGATCCACCGAGACATTGACCCTTCCCACGCAGTGCTATACGGTCGATTTTAATGATGACTCTGTTACAATTACCCTACTTAAATAAACGATTATAATCTGCCTCACAGCACTACAGCGGAAACGATAAAGGAACGGAATGAAAATTGCGATTGTCGAAGATGATATCAATATGCGCAAATCGTTAGAAATCGCGATGGCTGACTACCGCGAATACGATGTTCACACCTTTAAAAGCCCCAAAGATGCCCTGAAAAAACTCGATGACTCTTTTGATCTCATCATCAGTGATATCAATATGCCGGGGATGGACGGGATCGAATTTGTCAAAACCCTAAACGGCCAATACGACGTTATCTTTATAACGGGCAATGCGACCTTGACCCGCGCCATTGAGTCCATTCATCTGGGTGTCAAAGATTTCCTCCTCAAACCGTTTGAAATAGAGACCCTTATTGCCGCCATAGAGCGCAGTGCCCATGTACAGCAAAAAGTGAAAAAAAACGGCGCGAAATGCGCGATGAAAACAGGGACCTTTTTAGGAACCTCCCCTGCCTTGGAAAAACTTCTGAGCTACATCGACAAGGCGGCAAAAACCGATGCCAGCATTATGCTCTTAGGGGAAAGCGGTGTCGGAAAAGAAGTGTTCGCCTGTCATATCCATGAACACTCCCCCCGCCGTGACAAACCGTTTGTCGCGATCAATATGGCGGCTATCCCTGAAAAT
>DASUMY010000155.1:0-2759 GCA_036277435.1 Sulfuricurvum sp. | reverse complement strand
GCCATAGGTGTGCACATCCCATGCGCTTTCCGTATAGGCCGAACCTGCAATATCGAAATGGACCCATTTCTCTTTCATCTCATCATTGATGAAGTTATCGAGAAACAAGGCGGCAGTGATGGCACCGCCATACGGTTTACTAGAGACATTGCACACATCGGCAATATCACTTTTGATCAGTTTTTTCAAGTGACGGTTAAAGGGGAGATTTCCGCAATATTCGCCGCTGTTGGCCGCAGCTTCCAGCCATTGTGTTTTTAGAGCTTCATTGTGTCCCATAACCCCTGTCGTATAAGGTCCAAGGGCTACCATACATGCCCCTGTGAGGGTGGCGTAATCGAAGATATAATCAGCTTTGACCTTTTCTTGGGCATAGCCTAAAACATCGGCGAGGACTAACCGCCCTTCGGCATCGGTGTTGCGCACTTCGATGGTTTTTCCGTTTTTGGCTACAAGGACATCATCAGGTTTGTAGGCATTGCCGCCGATCATGTTTTCAACGGCACCGACAAAGCCGTGGACTTCGATATCCAACCCCATCTCGCTGATCGCTTTCATGATCCCCATCACGGCACAGCCGCCGGCTTTATCCATTTTCATCGTCACCATGGACGCGGCTGCTTTGAGACTCAATCCGCCGCTGTCATAGGTCAGCCCTTTGCCCACAAGGGTGATCACTTTTTTAGGGTTTTTGGGTTTGTACGCCAAGTGGATCAGACGAGGGGGATTGACCGATGCGCGGCCGACACTAAGCATCGCGTTCATTTTCTCGTCCTCGAGAGCATTATGATCGAGAATCGTACATTCAAGATCATTCGTTCGGCTCAGATTATCGGCAACCACACTCATCGCTTGCGGTGTCATGTCATATGGGGTTTGATTGACCAGCGTACGGACAAAATTGGTTGCATTGGCAATGATCAGTGTTTGTTCTAACACAGAGGCCAACTCGTCACTGTTTAAAGAGCTGTGATCCTTGTTCTCAGTAGAAAAAATCACCTCTTTCAGTGTGGTCGGTTTTGGTTCAGACTTATAGCTTTCAAAACGGTAGCTGCCCAAGATAGAGCCTTCGATGAGGGCTTTGAAATGTGACGCATCGTATTGGGAAAGCTTTATAGAACGGTACGTATACTCCATGGCTGTCTTGATGGCACATCCCATAGCACTTCGAAAAAATTCATCATTCGATTCCGTGATCCCACAGACTAAGAGGCGGTGTTCGTGCAGGGCACATAGCTGTTCTTGTTCTGCTTTGAACCCTGCTTGTTGTAATAATCCTTTGAGAGGATGCGACTCAAGCTGTTGAGCCGTTAGAAACTCAAGGGTAAGGTCGGCATCAATGAGTTCAAGTGGTTGATTAACGAGTTTGACGTTCACGGCGTTTCTCCAAAAGATTTTTTTCAATTCGGTTAAATACAAGAGCAATAGAGCCTATAATACTAAGGGCCAGCGGTATGGCAAAGTACCAATGCGCTTTGATCCAAGCGAGCAATTTCAGCAACTCTTCGCCGTAATAGTACGCAGGAATAATCGTAAGAGATGCCCAAAAAATGGCACTGATAAAATTAATCAAGGCAAACTGACGTCCTGAATATTTCGTCAAACCGATTGCCATGGGGATGATGGTACGCATTCCATACATGTAGCGTTGAACAAAAATCAGCGGCCAGCCGTACTTTTTGAGGAGTAAATGGGCAATGGCAAATTTACGTCGTTGCGAACGAAGCTTGTCATGAATGTAGCTTTTATTGAACCGTCCGATATAAAAATAAATCTGATCCCCTACAAATCCCCCCAGTGCTCCAACGATGATCGCAACGGGTAAAATCATATCTCCGGTATGAGACATGATACCTGCCATAACGAGCCCCAGTTCACCTTCTAAAATACTCCAGCCGAATAGAACGATATAGCCGTACTCTTTAAGCCATTCTAAAAAAATATCTTCCACGTCGCTTAACCTTTAGTCTTCAAAATGCAATAGCTCTTTGGCTTGAATCATGTCTTTGTCCCCGCGGCCGGAGATATTGACAATGATCCGTTTCCCTTTAATATTGTCCATTTTTTTCAAGTATGCGACCGCATGGGCCGATTCAAACGCAGGGATGATCCCCTCGGTTCGGCTCAGCCATACAAACGCATCCAATGCCTCTTGGTCTGTGACGTGATCGTAGCTGACGCTGTCGTTATCTTTGTGAAACGCATGTTCAGGCCCAATTCCCGGATAATCAAGACCGGCGGAGATAGAATGTGCTTCGATGATTTGTCCGTCATCGTCTTGGAGCAGATAGCTCATTTGGCCGTGTAAGACTCCAGGGCGTCCTTTTTCCAACGAACATCCGTGCTTGTCGGTGTCAATCCCTAACCCTCCGGCTTCGATACCGATACAGCGAACCTCTTTGTCTTCAAGAAAATGCTGGAAGGTACCAATGGCGTTGGAACCCCCTCCGATACAGGCGATAACGTAATCCGGAAGACGCCCCTCTTTTTCTAAAATTTGTGCACGGGCTTCACAGCCGATAATCGCTTGAAAATCGCGAACCATCATAGGATAGGGATGGGGCCCTGCAACCGTACCGATAATATAAAAGGTATCACGAGCGTTAGTCACCCAGTGGCGGATGGCATCGTTCATGGCATCTTTGAGGGTTTTGGAACCGCTTTCTACGGCATGAACTTTCGCACCCAGCAGTTTCATACGAAACACGTTGAGCTCTTGGCGTGCGACGTCTTTGGCCCCCATGAAAATCTCACACTCA
>DASUMY010000154.1:0-2535 GCA_036277435.1 Sulfuricurvum sp. | reverse complement strand
TGCAACGGGGCTAAATAGATTAGTTTTTCGATGGTTTCGATAACCTTCTCATCGATTAGAACCGATTCGTGATACTCTTCTGCCCCATGGACAACTCTGTGACCTACGGCATCAATGGTACCGATGGTATCCAATACGCCATGGATGGTATGCTCATGGTTTTCTACTCTCTCTATCAGATCGCTCTTAACCGCTTGATTGTCTTCAAACAGGGTATATTTTATCGAGGAACTGCCGCTGTTAAGGATTAAAATTCTCATGATTGCAGCTGCGCTTGTATCGCGGTTATCGCAACCGTATTGACAATATCCGTTACCGAGCACCCCCGGCTCAGATCATTGATGGGTTTATTGAGCCCTTGCAAAACGGGGCCGATAGCGAGCGCATTGGAGCTGCGCTGGACCGCTTTGTAGGTGTTATTGCCGGTATTCAGATCCGGAAAAATGAAAACCGTTGCTCTTCCCGCAACG
Source organism: Sulfuricurvum sp. (assembly GCA_036277435.1). Lineage (GTDB taxonomy): Bacteria > Campylobacterota > Campylobacteria > Campylobacterales > Sulfurimonadaceae > Sulfuricurvum. Next base: position 2,065 of record DASUMY010000154.1, on the reverse strand, counting down.
TCAGAATGGGGGAGTTTCAAGATTGCGACGTCAGCGTCTATGGCGGCGTCGTACTGGATCGGCCCCTCAATGGCGAGATCCGGATCCATCTCTTTGGCAATGCGGGTTGCCGCTTTTATCTTGTTCACATCGTCTCCGCTTCCGCTATCGCCCGTTGAGTAGCTCAGCATCGCAACACGAGGTTCTATTCCGAATGCGTGTGCTGTATGTGCGGAGGTAATAGCGATTTGTGCCAGTTCTTCAGCATTGGGGCTTTGGTTGATGGCACAATCACCGTAAACGAGTACTTCTGTATCCATACACATAAAAAATACACTGGAGACGATGGAAATGCCGGGTTTCGTTTTGATGATTTGCAGTGCCGGTCGTATCGTATCGGCCGTTGTATGTGCAGCGCCGCTGACCATCCCATCTGCCGCACCTGTATGAACGAGCATCGTCGCAAAATAGTTTGCATGGGCCATGGCATCTTCCGCAGCCTGGTATTGGAGCCCTTTGGTATGGCGCATCTTATAAAACTCATCAACAAACAATTGTTTAAGAGGAGACGAGAGGGGATCAATGATTGTCGCTTGTGAAATATCGAGTCCTAATATACCGGCACGATGCAATAGGAGCTTTTCATTTCCCAAAAGGATGATATTGGCTACACCGCGCCGCAGTATGATTTCGGCTGCGCGCAATATCCGTTCATCCTCACTTTCGGGCATAACGATGGTTTTTTTATCGCCTCTTGCTTTTGCAAAAAGATGGTATTCAAACATGGCCGGCGTCATGGTGTGTTCCGTGGAAGTATCCAGTTTATCTAATACGTTTTGTGCATTGATATGGTCCGAAAAAATACCCATGGCAAGGGCGATTTTGCGCTCAGAATTTGAGGTGATTTTTGCCTTGATTTTTTCTATTGCACACGCGGCCTGATAGGTATCCAGTGCAGTGGAGAGGATAGGCAAGGCAAACGCATCAAGCCCCAGAAGCAGTTGCTGTACGCTTTGGAAGAGCTCTGTATTCCCCGTGAGCAATATCCCCGCAACATTGGGATGGTTTTTTGAATACAGCGCAAGAATAGTGGCCGTGATAATATCACAACGGTCGGCGGGGACGATGATCAACGCCTTTTCATTCATCCGCTCTAAATAATGGTCGCTGCTCATGGCGGCAACCAGTTTGGAGTGGATTACCCGGTTCAAATCTTTGAACTCTCCGTAAAGCATGGAACAATTCAATTGTTCTTTGATATCTTTTAGGGTGATGCGTTCCAACTCTGCTATTTCGGGCGTAAAATAAATCCCTTTTTTTTGGTCACATTGCTCTTTAAATTCCAGTATATTCTCTTGGGGGATGCGATTGACAACAATCATAAAAGATCGTACCCCGTGCGATTGGATCGCATCCGATTCGATTTGAATCGCGTTTAGCACCTCTTCCTTTGTTTTATGTTTGGCATTGATAATAGAGATGAAATCCGAGTCAAGATTTTTAGCCAGTTCCAAATTGATATCGAATCCGAGATTAGCGCTAAAGTGCGAGGGGTCGATCCCTTCGATGAGAACAAATCCCTTTTTCTGCTTGAGGGTATGCAGTTTATGAATGATGATTTCGATTGCTACGTCTTGTTGGTTCATCGCTATGTATTGTTCGAACTCCTGAAGCGTCATCCCATAACTCTCATCATACGTTTGTGCCAGTTTGAAATATTCCATCATAAATCGGATGTCATGGTTTTCTTCTGGAAGGCCGTCGATAATCGGTCTAAAAAATCCTACGTTTTCGATTTTTGATTTGACCAATTGCATGAGCCCCATTGTTATGACAATACTGCCGGAGTTGCTTTGATTGGATGAGACAAAAAGGGTGGCGATTTTCATACAGAACCTTATATACGTATGCGCTATTGTACCACTGCTGAGAGAACTTAGGTATATTTTTTAAACCGCACCGTATTCTTATCGGATATGCATTTAATCTGATGCTCAACCATGGAGGTAAAGGGGTCTAAAAAGTGTTCAAATGCTTCATTCTGTATCGTTTCTATTTCTTGATTATGGAGCAGTTCCAAAATCGT
>DASUMY010000153.1:0-2881 GCA_036277435.1 Sulfuricurvum sp. | reverse complement strand
ACCTCTTGTTTGAGCATCAGGTGTTTCACATTGGCTTGCGGTATGATGACGCCGTATTCGCCCTGCGGATCACGGTGGGCGCAGATGTCGTAAAACCCTTCAATCTTTTCGTTAACGCCGCCGATGGCCTGGATTTCGCCGAACTGGTTCACCGAACCTGTGACGGCGATGTTTTGGGCAACGGGAAGTTCTGCGAGGGAAGAGAGAATGGCATAGAGTTCGGTGGATGAGGCGCTGTCCCCTTCGATCATGGCATAAGATTGTTCAAACACGAGCGATGCTGAGAGGTTGAAAGGAACCTCTTTGGCATAGGTTGATCCGATATAAGCACTGAGGATCATCACCCCCTTGGCATGAATCGGGCCGCTGAGTTCGACTTTTCGCTCGATATCGATGATTTCCCCTTTGCCCAAACGGGTACGTGCGGTGATGCGGGAGGGGAGGCCGAATCGGTGCCCCCCCATCGATATGTAGGTGAGGGCGTTGATCTGCCCGACGGCGCTGCCTTGGGTATTGATCAGGATGGTCCCCTCGGCAATCTGTTCGTAGAGTCGGTTTTGGATACGATTCATCCGATCCTTCTGCGCCTTCAGGGCCGTTTCGATATCGCCTCTGCCGGTAACTGATTTGTCCGCTTTTCGGGTCCAGTAATCGGCCTCTATGAGCAAATCACTTAGGTTCCCCATGTGGGTTGATATTTTGGAGGCGTTCTGTGCTTCTCGTGCACCGTGTTCGATGACACGAGCGACCGCTTCGGCGTTCAGAGGGAGCAGTCCGCTTTTGTGGGCGATGGTCCCTATCATCTGGGCATACAGTGCCATATTTTCATCGTTGCGGGGCATATCGTCTTCAAAATCGGCACTCACTTTGAACAGCGCTTTGAAATCCGGATCATAGTGATAAAGCAGATAATAAAAAATCCGCTCACCGATCAAAACAATTTTCACATTCACAGGGATGGGTTCAGGTTCCAGTGTTGTGGTACTGATCAGGGCATACTGCTGGGCAATCGATTCGATACGGACCTCTTTGGACTGCAGTACCCTCTTGAGCGCTTCCCAGGCAAACGGCTGCATCAGCAGTTTTCGGACATCCAAAATGAGATAACCTCCGTTCGCTTTATGCAGTGCCCCGGGTTTGATCATACTGAAATCGGTTACGAGGGTACCCATCTGGGAAATGTGTTCAATATTGCCGATGAGGTTGTTGTGATTGGGATTGTCTTCATATACAACGGGGGCCGCTTTTTTTCCGTTATGGGCGATAAAGACATTGACTCCATAGCGGCGAAACGAAGGGGTATAATATTCGCGCATAAAAGGAGGCATCTCCATCTCGTCGGGCTTGACGAGGAAATCTTGGACGTTTTTGATGACGTTGTCCTGAAGGTCATCCAGATAGCTCAAAATTTTTGGTATTGCTTTATAGGTGGTGCGCAGTTCTTCGAGCAGGGTTTCGACCGTATCTGCAGTTGTTTTACGATCAAGTATCGTAAATTCCCGCTGCAGATTTTTGCTCTGCTGACTCACTTCTCTCAACGCCTCTTTGACAATCCCTTCAAATTCATTAAGTTTGGCGGTGATTGCCTCCTTTTCTTTTCCGCTAATCGCCTTGAACTCCTCGGCAGAGAGAATCTTTCCATCAATCATGGGGACAAAAGTGACTCGGTTGGAGGATGCCGTATTCATCGCGATTCCCAGACGTTCGGCATCTTTTTGAAGCCGCTGGAATATTTCGCTTTGCATGCCGATGTATTTTTGGCTGATGGATTCACGGATGTTGCGATATTCGTTGCTCTCGAAAACGGAGGGGAGAACGGTTTTGAGCAGTTCGATGAGCTCTGCCATATCCTCTTTGAATTGTATCGCAGTCCCCGAAGGCATTTGTATGGCGATAGGCTTGCGGTAGTCTTTGAAATTATTGACATAGCACCAGTCGTCTGAACAGGGTTCTGTGTCGGCTTTTTTCTCTAAAAAAGAGGTGATAACAGAGTGCTTTCCGCTGCCGGAGGGACCCATCGCATACAGATGGTATCCGTCTTGTTTGATGTTAGCGGCAAAATCGACAGCCGCCAAGGCGCTCTCCTGCCCAATACTATCCGACAGCGGTTCAAGTTCTTTCGTCGTTTTAAATTTCAGTAAGTGGCTGTCACACGCACGGTACAGCGATGAAAAATGTAATGGCTCTATCATAACAATCATGTCCCTTTTGCAATTAAAAACATCTTCATTGTAGCATATGAAAATGAGAAAAGTTCAAAAGGGCTATGGAGCAGTTTCCCACTCTTTTAAGGGGGTGTATTTTGCTCCCTCTGGGGACAATTCGCTATGATAAAGAACGATTTTGCTTTCGAGTTTTCCTATGGGGGTGATGCGCAAGGCTGCCAGCCGCGCTGAAAAATTCTCTGGGTCAACGATCCTCTTGATTCGTATCAGGGTAACGTGCCATTGCATAGGGGTTATCGGAAGCTCGGTCACTGCCGCAATGTGTTCATAGAGGTTTTGGAGGGTCGGATTATCAGTCATAGCGGCCAATATGCCGCTTCCGCTTAGATATTCCAGCCGCTGCAATTCGGAGGGGATAAAGGTAAACTCAATCCCCTCCAGCCGTTTCAGCAGCTCTTGGAGGGTAAACCGTTTTCCAAAAAAGGCAACGGTTAGGTGAAGCTGGTGATCGGCAACCCATCGCCCCTGCACGTACGGATGAATCTCATTACGGATGGTTTCATAATTGTAAAGACGCACCGGAACGGCTAAAAAAAGACGAGGCATCCACACACCTTTCTTATCTTATTGGAATCGTTCCATTATAGTGCAATTTTTTAAACCGCGGCAGATACTTTCCCTTTCGCAGAAGTGATGCCGCAATATTCATAGTATTG
>DASUMY010000152.1:0-5211 GCA_036277435.1 Sulfuricurvum sp. | reverse complement strand
GCTAGGAATGCGCCATATTATCATGCTTGAAAAGGACGATAACCATAATGCTACGATACGAAAATTTTACAAAGACAATAAGCGGGTAGATAAAGACTGGAAAGGGCAAAAGGTCGAATTGGACGGGACCATCTATTTTGTTGACGGCACCAAAGAGAGTACCCTGGATTTTTTCGATCAGCTGCTGAATCACGAATCGTTGGAACTGCGTACCCATACGGAGGTGCACAAAATAGTGAAGCATGAGGATGCATTCGAGATCGTCATCGGCAGTGAAACGATTCGTGCCAGGTATGTTGTTGTCACAATCGGGCGGATGGGAAAACCGAATAAACCAGCGTATAAAATTCCCCCTTCACTAAAAAACGTAGTCCATTTTACCCTGGATGGATGTGGAGTCGGAGAGAAAATCATGGTGATAGGGGGAGGTGATTCCGCGATCGAGTATGCGGTTGATCTCTCCCATCAAAACGAGGTGACTATTTGCTATCGGCGTGAGAACTTTTCACGTGCCAATCCTAAGAATCAGGCCGATATCCACAACGCGGTTGCTGCTGGATCGATCAGAGCTTTGCTCAATACCGAAATCACGGCGTTGGAGAGTGAGGGGGAAAAAGTAAACGTCATTTTCTCGAACGGGAACGTCGAGTTGTTTGATCGGCTCGTGTATGCGATTGGCGGAACGACACCGAGCGGATTTTTGCAAAGCAGCGGCATCAAAGAAGCCGGAGGAATACCGGTGCACGATGCAAACTACCAGACCAATATCCCCGGATTGTTTGTTGCGGGGGACATTACCCAAGAATCAGGGGGATCGATTGCGTTGGGGTTGAACCACGGACATGCGATTGCAACGTATATCATGGGACAAAAAAGCAAATAAAGGCCGAATATGGGTTACGATTGGCTCTTAGTGTGCGAGGATAGGATCGTCTTTGTGGCTTAAGGGACCATCGGCCGTAAACAAAATGAGCTCGACGGCACTGTGCAGATACTCTGAGGTGGAAATGGGGATGAACGCGGGGTCTTGAAACGCGGCACGCTTTGCATTGAGAATGATATCTTCCAAAAGGGAACGCTCCGCACTTTGGGAACGTGACGAACCGCGTATCTCCCCATCCACATAGAGGGTGACCTGTGTCGCTATGGGCTGTTCTAAAAGGGGATACTCCTCAAGCAGCTTTGCACGGTCAATGGAGAGCTGTGCTTGAAGCACCTCTTGAATAGACTCTCGGGCGATGGTAAGCAAGACCGACTGAGACATACCATACTCCCTTTTTCTCTTAGTAAAATATTATAACACAGAGTGAAACTATTTATCCTCAGGGGTAAGGGCAATTTTGAGTCCGAGCTTATGCAGCATCTGTAAATCGGTATGGGCATCACGCCCCGCCGTGGTCAGATAGTTCCCTAATACGATACTGTTCGCTCCCGCTTCAAAGATTTCGTGCTGACGCTCTTTAAAGGTAATTTCGCGTCCCCCGGCGATCATAATCCGATCGGCTTTATCTAAAATGGCACGGGCCATTTTGATCAGCTCCAGCGATTCATCGACACTCAGAGGGCTTGGATTGAGCGGAAGTGCCGGATTATGATGATAAAAGTTCAGCGGTACGGAAACGGGGTTGAGTTCTTTGAGCGAGTGAAGCATGCTAAGACGATCTTCCTGGGTTTCCCCCATCCCGAAAATACCGCCGCTGATCAGTTTCATCCCTACCGTATTGACATTTTCGCACGTTTCATACCGTTCATCCCATGGATGTGTCGTACATACCTGCGGGTAAAAAGCACGGCTCGTTTCAAGGTTATGGTTGTAGGCGGCTACTCCTGAGCGTTTGAGTTCGGTGAGCTGTTCGACCGACGCGGTTCCGTTGCAGGCAATCAGACGCAGTCGCGGTACTTCGCGTTTCAGGGTGGTGGCGACATTGCACACAAATTCGAGCGTTTTGTCATCGAGCCCTTTTTGAGCCGTTACGAGACAAAATCCCAGTGCTCCCAGGGATTCGAGTTTACGGGCTTCATCCAGAATCTGATCGATCGGTTTTTGTTTATACCGCTCAATATCGGCTTTATATTTGACGCTCTGGCTGCAGAATTTGCAGTCTTCGTTACACGTACCGCTGTTAATATTACAGATAGAACAGAGAAATATCTTTTGGGTCATGGTTATTTCGACCTTTCAAAGGAGTAGTGGTGTGCTTCAAAGTTTTCTTCTCCGATGGCGCGTAAAAAGTGGGTGACGTTGAAGTGGCTGTCGGTCATTTCGAGCATAGCACAGCTGGAAAACGGTTTGTCGCGGGCACACGCTTCGCCTGGATTGAGAAAGAGGGTTTTGTTTTTAAAATCGCACTCAAAGATATGGGTATGTCCGAAGATCACGACTTCCGCATCGGCACTCATATAAAACGGTAGATGCATCAGTTTGCCTTTGACACCTCCCAGTTGAAAATAATGGGGTTCTTGGACGAGATGGTATTTGGTATGGTATTCGTGCAAATGGGCATCATTGTTGCCATACACCGCCATGTAGCGCAAGCCGCTTTTTTTAAGCTGTTCTAGCATTTCGGGTTTGACGATATCCCCTGCATGGATGAGAAATTCTGCCCCATTGGCCTTGAGATGGTCGATCACTTTTTGAGAACGGCCCACTTTGGAGTGGGTATCCGAGAGCAAGCCTATCTTCATCATTATGCCTCACGCCATCGGAATGCATCCCGATAGGCTACGCTAACGCTTGGTTCTCTTCGGCAGAGAGCCCACGCACGCTTGCGTGCTATTAAGCCATCACTCACTTGCTGTTTCATTGGGTGTTCGGTTTTTGCATTTAGTACACTCAAAAACTTCTTTGTTACGGTACGTGCGCGGTGCGAGGGCTCCACCACATCCTTCCACTTCACATTTTTTATCGCTGGGTTCGAATTTGGAGATAAACTTACATTTCGGATAGTGTTCGCACCCCCAAAATGCACCGCGTCGTGACTGGCGCCAGAGGAGTTTTCCGCCGCAATCGGGGCAAGGTACTTCCGAAAACTTGATCTCTTGATTCAGTGTTTTGGTGTTTTTACATTTTGGATAGGCGCTGCACGCCAAAAATTTGCCGTTGCGTCCATTTTTGACTACCATCGGACTGCCGCATTTGTCACACATCTCTTCACTGACTTCATCGGGTGTGGTCGGATTCTCTTTTTGGTTCTCTTCGGTTTGTTCGGTGTATTTACACTTGGGAAAACCGCTGCACGCGATAAACTCACCAAACCGGCCGGAGCGCAGCAGCAGCTCGCTGCCGCATTGCGGACAGTTTCTCCCCAGCGGTGTTGCGATTTTCAAACTGACGATAGCGGTTTTTCCCGCTTCGATTTTTTCGAGAAACGGATAGTAAAAATCGAGCAAAATTTTATGCCATGATTTTCCTTTTTCCCCGATTTCATCCAGGGTCTCTTCCATCGTGGCGGTAAAAGAGGCATCAACGATCTCTTCAAAATGTTTTTCCAGCAGATCGGTGACGGTAAAGGCGATTTCCGTCGGAACGATTTGCCGCTTTTCGATTTCGATGTAGTTGCGTGCCTGCAGCGTTGAGATCGTCGGTGCATACGTTGATGGCCGGCCAATCCCCTCGCTTTCAAGTTTTTTGATCAGACTCGCTTCGCTGTAACGGGATGGCGGCTCGGTAAAGTGTTGCTCGGGAACAATGCTTTGTATAGCGATGCTATCCCCGGTGTGCAGTGCCGGGAGCAGTTTGTCTTTGTCATCGCTTCCCGTCACGCGGTAGAATCCGTCAAACAGCAGTTTGCGTCCGGTGGCACGAAATTGTACTTTTGGCGATTCAAAGGTAATGCTTTGCTGCTCGAATCGTGCATCATTCATCTGACATGCTAAAAAGCGGTTGTAGATGAGGCGGTAGAGTTTGATCTCATCGGGCTTGAGATAGGTGGCCGCGATTTCAGGGGTAAAAGAGAGCATCGTCGGACGGATCGCTTCGTGCGCCTCCTGAGCCCCTTTGGATTTTTTCGTATAGACTTTTGCTTCTTTGGGCAAATACTCTTTGCCGTAGCGCTCCAAAATCGTTTCACGCGCCGCTTCAACGGCTTCGGTTGCGAGATTCAGGGAGTCTGTACGCATGTAGGTGATAACCCCTGACGTCCCCTCGGAGGTTTTGACCCCTTCGTACAGCGCTTGGGCGACCATCATCGTCTTTTTAGGGGAGAAACCCAGTTGAGAGGATGCGGTTTGCTGCAGTGTCGATGTCATAAACGGCGGAGGGGTTGAGCTTTTGCGCTCTTTGGTTTCGATTTCTCCCACAGTAAAAGACTCGCCTTTGATGAGCGCTACGATACGCGAAGCTTCATCCCCTGTCTTGATCGTGAGTTTGTCGATCTTTTGTCCCTCGACTTGCGTTAATGCCGCTTCTATATCCGGAGCAAAAAAGGTATCGATACTCCAGTATTCCTCAGGGATAAAGGCGCGGATTTCCCGCTCACGATCGACGACGATTTTAAGCGTTGAGGATTGTACCCGTCCGGCGGATAGCCCTTTTTGGATTTTACTTGCCAGCAGCGGCGAGAGTTTATACCCTACGATACGGTCGAGCAAACGGCGTGCCTGCTGAGCGTTTACGCGGTCCATGTCGATGGATCGTGGGCTCTCCAGTGCATGGATAATGGCATTTTTGGTGATCTCATGAAACACGATACGCGGCAATGATTCGGGGTCTTTCCCTATGGCATGGGCGATATGCCATCCGATAGCTTCTCCCTCGCGGTCTTCGTCGGTCGCGATATAGATCGTATCGGATTTTTTCGCCAATTCCTGGATTTGTTTGACCGTTGCCGTACTGTCTTCGCTGATCTTATAATCAGGGATGATTGTCTCATTGTCTATCTTGATTCCGAAACGGCTTTTGGGTAAATCTCGGATGTGCCCTTTGGACGCGATGACTTCATACTCTTTGGAGAGAAAGTTTTTAATGGTCTTGGCTTTGGCCGGCGACTCTACGATAATTAATTTCAAAGGGGTGTATCCTATACATTATTTAAAACGCAATTGGAATGCATCCCAATTCGCTACGTTAACACTAGGTTTCCTGCGGCAGGAAGCCCAAATCCATTATATATGGATGAATAGCGAAAGTGTAACAAAAAAATTTGTAAATCCGCTAAAGTTTTTTTTTCACTGTCCGATATAGTCTGTAACAGCAAGGATGCTGAATAACTT
>DASUMY010000151.1:0-3014 GCA_036277435.1 Sulfuricurvum sp. | reverse complement strand
GAACGGCGGACCATACTTGCAAAGATAAAGATGAGAACAGCAACGCCAACACCGGTGAAAAGGACGAAAAATTTGTAGAATGCTATTTCATTGTGCATCTCTTCAGCAGAGGTAGAGAGATCGTGATGTTTGTCTTTGACGACTTTTTCGAAGCTTTCGCGTGACGCATCGGCATACGGAGTCATCTCTTTTTTATAACGAGCATAGATAGATGCCGTATTGGTCGTGATGGATGCAGGATCCAACGAGGTCATCATTTTAAGGGTGTTGTCTAAAAATGCGTTAGTGCTTTCTTCTGCCTCTGTAAGAAGAACTTTTTCTTCTTCATGGATAGAGGACTCTTTTAATCCGGCAAAGGATTCGTTAATCTTGTTAATATGCTCATGGAGCTTGGCCATATTTTTGGTGTAATCCCCGCCCAGCATAATATCACGGCTCGTACGGCTGATATAATTGAGTTCTTTTTCGATTTCGAGGGCATAGACGGCCCCTTTGATCGTATTCTTTTGAAGATCATCGTATTGATTTTCCAGACTGCTAAGGGCAAAAAAGACAAAAATAGCGGCGCCGATGACCGACATGGTTGCGGCCCCTACTAAATAATTCATCCGCTTTTGAATGCTCATGGTGTTGAGTCTTTGATTTAACATATGTTTTCCGTCCTTACGTAGCATGAATTCTATGGAGCTGTTTTGATAGGTTCTATCGCAAATTTCGTCATTATAGTCTGTTTTATTTATATTTGATCTAAAAATATCTCAATCTTGAGTAAGGGTAGTTGGGTACAATTATCGCAAATATGTGAGGCGAGGAATCAACGCGTGAATCAAAGGCAGCTGAAATCAGTCCGACTAGAGGGGGTTTTCGAAGAAGATAAGCGGACGGAATTGCGCCGTTATTTTCATCAGAGCTTTGATCTTTTTGAATCGTTATTTGAACTCTTGGGCTCCGATGATGTTTTCTACATGCAATCTGAACCTACCCGGCATCCGATGATTTTTTATTTTGGTCATACGGCAGTTTTTTACATCAATAAGCTGTTGCTGTGCGGAGCATTAAAAGAGCATACCAATCCTGAGTTCGAGTCATTATTCTCTGTCGGCGTCGATGAAATGGGATGGGATGAACTGAACGGACGATTCGCATGGCCCAGTGTTCAAGCGGTACGGGACTATCGCAACAGTGTTCGCAGCTGTGTAGATGGGTTGATTATGAGCTTGCCTATGTCGCTTCCTATTACGCAGCAGGACCCTTTTTGGGCGATTCTAATGGGGTGCGAACATGAACGGATTCATATCGAAACGTCCAGTGTTCTGCATCGCCAAATGCCGCTTGAACTCGTTCGAAAGCATCTGGAGTTTCCATTGTGCCCGTTTTACGGGGATATGCCGGAAAATACGATGGTGCCGATTTCAGCTCGAACGGTTACGCTGGGGAAAGGGAGTGAAGATCATGGGCTGTACGGATGGGATAATGAATACGGAACGGAAACCTATGAGGTAGACGATTTTGAGGCCTCTTTGTTTTTGGTCAGCAACGGCGAATTTTTGGATTTTGTTTATGGAAATGGCTATAAAACGGAGCGTTGGTGGGATGAAGAGGGATTGAAATATCTATCGCTCAGAAATGCTACGTGCCCTCCATTTTGGATTCCCAAAGAGGACGGTACCTATACGTACCGTGCATTGACCCAAGAGATACCGATGCCCCTGAATTGGCCTGTGGAAGTGAATGTCCTCGAAGCACAGGCATTTTGCCGCTGGAAGAGTGCCCAGGAAGGAGAATATTACCGTCTGCCAAGTGAGGCAGAGTATTATGCTATGCTGGAAGATTGCGAAATAGAAAGTGATATATTTGACGATGACATCGCCAATATCAATCTTGCTCATTACGCTTCGTCAGTCCCCGTGAATACTTTTTTTCATGGCAAAGTCTATGATGCGATAGGAAATGTGTGGCAGTGGACGCAGACTCCAATCGATGGATTTTCAGGGTTTGCTCCTCATGTTTGGTATGATGATTTTTCGACGCCAACGTTTGATGGAAAGCATAATATCCTCAAAGGGGGATCGTGGATTTCGACCGGGAATGAAATCGTCAGAACATCGCGCTACGCATTTAGACGCCATTTTATACAGCATGCAGGATTCCGGTATGTCGTGGGAGAAGAAGCAACCGTCCTTTCGAAAGAGCACGTGATTGAGGAAAGCGATGTTGCCAGATCTTGTCAATTTCATTATGAGACGGGGGGAGAGATTCTGCGAGAATGTGCTGATGTGATCGGAAAATATCTTCCGCATACGGTTCGTATCGTAGAACTTGGATGCGGGGCAGGAAGACTCTCCTTGGAACTGACCCGTTATTTTAAAGCCATTACGGGGATAGACTTTTCAGCCCGTTTTATTGGTGTCGGAGTTCAATTATTGGAAGAAGGAGTTATCCGCTATCGTGTGGGCCGTGAGGATTACCGTGTAAAACTTGCCGATATGAATCTATCGAATGCACGAGAGCGGGTGAGCTTTTTTCAAGGAGACCTTTATAATTTAAAGCCGCATGTACGAGGATACGGGTGTGTCATTATCAATGATGTGCAAGAAAGTTTAGATTGGGATCAACTCAACGATGATCTCTTGGACCGCATTGAGAATGAGGGGTATTGTATTATCATCAAAGCGAAAAATACCGCTGCTGAACGCTTCGCGCAGTGTTTGGAAGAGGTTGTCACGGTTGATTTGGCTTCGTCGCCTCGTCACCATATCGTAATCGGAAAAAAACGCCGTGCATGAGTTTGATTTTATTGATCGAAGCCGGAGCAACGGTGAAAAATACGTTTTGCGTTCCAAGCTGTTTGGAAGCGATGCCGTGATTCCGATGTGGGTTGCTGATATGGATATAGCAACGCCGGCGTGTGTACTGGAAGCCGTCCGGCATCGTCTGGAACATCCCGTTATCGGATATGAAATGATGCGTGATGATGCCTATACGGCGCAGTGTGATTGGGTCAAACGCCATCA
>DASUMY010000150.1:0-3058 GCA_036277435.1 Sulfuricurvum sp. | reverse complement strand
GGAATATCAAATAAAAATCCAAGACCGCTGAATTGATACGGTTCTTCTTGCTCAATGCAGATCAAAATACCCTCACACTTCGCTTCAAATTGCTCGACAATATCCCGATACGAAATATTGAATTCAGTAGCATGCCATCCGATGGTTTCGAGTGTTTTGTCGGCAAACTCAGCAATACCGTCACCCGACGTGTCATCATACAAGGCGCGAAGACGGTTGAATCCGATAATATTTTGCCATGCACCGGAAGCTTTAATGAGAATACGCTCCTCATCTTCCACTACGCGGTAGCTGTCTCCGAGCATACTGGTAATCGGGCGAGAGAGATTGGTTGCCAAGGGAGAAATAGGGGGAACAGAACCTTCATAGATTGAAATCAGATCAGGGCTAAAAGGTTCATACACAATCTCACCGTTGTAAGCAATCGCAAACTTCTTATGCGAATTGACGGCACGCATAAAATCTTCACGAGCAACAACGATAATTTCTTTAAACAGGTTGAATTTTTTCATGATGATCTTCCATTTTTTGGGTGAATTTTAGCACGTCTAAATTGCCTGAAGGGGGTATAGAAAATTTACCGCTTCATTATAAGGGGTTGCTAATATTACTTTAGGGAAAAGTGGGGTACAATGCGCGAAATTTTAAGCCTATGAGCTTACTCTAAGGATACCTTTATGGCATTGAGCGTCTACTACGATAAAGATTGTAATATCGAATTAATCAAAAGCAAAAAAGTGGCAATGATCGGTTTTGGATCACAAGGTCACGCACACGCGGAAAACCTTCGTGACAGCGGCGTTGAAGTTGTTATCGGTCTTCGCAAAGATGGTAGTTCATGGGCAAAAGCGGAAGCTAAAGGGTTCAAAGTTATGACGGTTGCAGAAGCTTCTGCATACGCTGATGTGGTGATGATCCTTCTTCCGGATGAAAACCAAGCGGAAATCTACAAAAACGAGATTGAGCCGAATTTGAAAAACGGTGCGACGATCGCATTCGGTCACGGGTTTAACATCCATTACGGACGTATTCACCCACGTGCTGATATCAACGTAACGATGATTGCTCCTAAAGCACCTGGTCATACGGTACGTTCAGAGTTCGTTCGCGGAGGCGGGATTCCTGACCTTATTGCTATCGGACAAAATCCAAGCGGTACAACCAAAGAGTTGGCACTATCCTACGCATCGGCTATCGGCGGCGGACGTACAGCGATCATCGAAACTACGTTTAAAGACGAAACAGAAACTGACCTTTTCGGAGAGCAAGCGGTTCTTTGCGGCGGTGCTGCATCACTTGTACAAGCAGGATTTGAAACATTGACGGAAGCGGGTTATGCTCCTGAATTGGCCTATTTCGAGTGTTTACACGAGCTTAAATTGATCGTTGACTTGATGTTTGAGGGCGGAATCGCGGATATGCGTTATTCTATCTCTAACACTGCAGAGTACGGTGACTACGTCAGTGGTAAACGTGTTATCAACGCAGAATCAAAAGCAGCAATGAAAGAGATCCTAAAAGAAATCCAAGACGGCCGTTTCGCAAAAGATTTTATCCTTGAAGGTCAAGCGGGTTATCCTCGTATGAACGCTGAACGTGCAAACGCTCGTGCGTCATTGATCGAGCAAACGGGTGTGAAATTACGCTCTATGATGCCGTGGATCTCTAAAAACAAAATCGTTAACCAAGCTACAAACTAATTCTCTCCTTGAAAGCCTTTCAGGGCTTTCATCCTATTCTAACACAAGTGCATCCCGATGGATAAGCCTCCTTTTTCATTTCGAACTCTTCTCTCTGTTAAAAAAATTATTCTTTATTTATCTCTCCTCATTGTCGTTCTGATCGCCATTTTGATCGGTTATTTTATAGGATTTAATCAAGTTCAAGAGGAATTGGATCAAGAACGAGAGCAAACTCATTTGCTGATGAAACAGATCAAAGAGATTGCAAAGGTCGATACGGAATCTCTTTCATTGGATGCCACCGCATCTAAAAAACAAGATTATGAGATTCAAAGGCTCAAAAAGGAGTTGAAAGAACTTCTTGACCGTGAGCGTATTAATGCTCAGCATGAGTATGCTCCGAAAGATAAAAAAGCTGCTCCTCCGCCTGCGGACAAAAGAGTGAGTCGGCCTAGTGCGACCGGTGCAAAATTGGTCATTATTATGGATGATGTGTCGTATGAGCATGATGTCAAAGCGATTCGTTCGATTGGATTGCCCCTTGTTATGTCCTTTTTGCCTCCAAATTCCCGCCATCCTGAATCTGCGACATTGGCAGCATCGGTCCCCGGATACATGGTCCATTTGCCATTGGAAGCCGTCGATTATAATGGAGAAGAACCGATAACCCTTCGTACGACTGATCCCCTTGAAAGTATTATTAAACAGATCACTACGATAAAACGGCTTTATCCGAATGTGCGTTACATCAATAACCATACCGGTTCAAAATTCACGGCAGATGAAGAGGCCATGGATAAACTCGTTCAAGTAACCAAAGCAAACGGTTTGATTTTTGTAGACAGCCGAACGACGGCAAAAAGCAAAGTGAAACAAATCAATGCAAAATATGGGATGCGTTATTTAGGTCGTGACGTCTTTCTCGATCACCATAACGGAGTCGCTAATATCAAAAAGCAAATCCGCGAAGCGGTTGCGGTTGCAAAACGGCATGGAAGCGCGATTGCAATCGGCCATCCTAGAGCTGATACGATCGAAGCACTCAAGCAATCCAAAAAGATTTTGAGTGAAGTGCAATTGGTTCAAATCGATCAAATCTGACACATTGCCATATATTTTTATCCGCAGTGACGAATAGCGCTAGACTAACACTATCTAATCGTGTAGTTGGTTGCTGTGCCTATGACAATTCCTAATACTATTCCTGAACTAGAAGCGATGAAAAAATATCCAGCGCTTCTGTATTACAAAGGCTCGTTAGAGCTCCTTATGCGTCCGAAGGTCTCTATTGTGGGAACAAGGCGGCCAAATCCCTACACCCGTGCTATGACACTGGAACTGTCCAAAAAACTCTCTTCCGCCGGTATGGTCATTGT